>JAXDWR010000062.1:0-27758 GCA_034088265.1 Collinsella sp.
GGGGGGGCGCATGCGCTGGTTGGGGTGGGGGGCGGGGGCGCGGAGCCCCCCCCCCACGCCCTTGCCATCGAAGAAGCGGAGGGGCAGGGGCTTGCGATTCCAGGTCACGTCGCACATGGCGCCCGACATGACGCCCGCGACGCTCTCGCGCTCCTTGGGAGCGCTGGCGTTCTCGCGTCCCATGAAGAGGGTGCCGACCTCGTAGAGCTGGACATTCGCCGTGCCGTGGGCCTCGTTGTAGGCAACGGACTGCAGAAGGCCGGGGATGAGCGAGCGGCGCATCTGCGTCTGCTCGGCGACCAGCGGGTTCATGAGCACGACCGGGCAACCGCGACCCTCCTCGCCCATGCCGAGCCGCTCCAGATCGTCGGAGGCGGCGAACGAGAGGTTCATGGTCTCGTTGAGGCCGCAGGAACGAAGCACGCGGCCGACTTTGCGCAGCAGGCGCTGATCGCGCGTCAGGCCACCGATGTGGTTGCGCGCGGCGGGGATGGTCGCCTTCACGCGGCCCATTCCCCAAAGGCGCAGGATCTCCTCGATCAGATCGATCGGGCGGGAGAGATCGGGGCGGAACGAGGGGGGCGTGACACGGAAGACCGTGTCCTCGCCCTCGCCCGAGAGCTCGACAGCGCAGCCGAGACGGGTCAGCGAGCGGAAGATGAAGTCGGACTCGATCGGGGCGCCGCAGAGATCATGGACGCGGGAGAGGTGCAGGTCCATGGCCTCGATGGTGCGCGGCTCGGGATGGATGTCGACAAGGCCCGGGGCAACGGCGCCGCCAGCGATCTCCTCGATGAGGGCGCAGGCGATATTGGCGACGTCGACGCAGCCGGTCTCGTCGACCTGGCGCTCGAAGCGGATGGAGGCGTCGGAGATCAGGGAGAGATCGCGGCTCGTGTGCGAGGTCCGTCCGGCATCGAAGCAGGCGCTCTCGATGAGCACATCGACGGTGTCGTCCTCGATCTCGGACTCCATGCCGCCCATGACACCGGCCAGGGCGACAGGTCGCTCGCTCGACGCGATGAGGGCCATGCCCTCGGCGAGGGAGCGCTCGACGTCGTCCAGGGTCCTGAAGCTCTCGCCCTCGTGGGCGCCGCGCACGATGACCGCGCGCTTCCCGTCGCGTTCGGGGAAGGCGTCGAGGTCGAAGGCATGGAGCGGCTGGCCGGTCAGCATCATCACGTAGTTGGTGATGTCGACGATGTTGTTGTGCGGACGCACGCCGCATGCCTGGAGGCGTTCGACGAGCCAGTCGGGGGACGGGCCCACCTTGACCCCCCTCACCACGCGCGCCACGTACCTGCTGCAAAGACCGGGATCGGCGATGTGGACGGAGACCTCATCGGCCGTCGGACGACCCGACTCGCACGCGATGGCGGGGAGGTCGACCTGGAAGTCGCGGTCGAAGATGGCGCCCACCTCGCGCGCGATGCCGATCATCGAGAGGCAGTCGGGGCGATTCGGCGTGATCTCGCAGTCAAGCACGGTGTCCGAGGTGCCGCGATACTGCGCGAAGGGGATGCCGATCGGGGCCCCGTCGGGGAGGATCATGATGCCGGCATGGTCGCCCGAGATGCCCAGCTCGCGAGCGGAGCAATTCATGCCCATCGAGACGACGCCGCGGAGCTTGCTCTTCTTGATCTTCACGCCGCCGGGCAACTCGGCCCCGACCATGGCCGTGACGATATGATCGCCCTCGTTGAAGTTCTGGGCCCCGCACACGATCTGCAACGGGACGGGTTTACCCTCGTCATCGAGGTTCTGGTCGCCCACATCCACCATGGTGACCCACATGTGGTCGGAATCGGGATGGGGCTCCTTGGAGACCACTTTGCCCGTGACCACATGGTCGAAGGCCTCGCCGACCCTGTCGATCGACTCGACCTCGGTGCCGGTGCGAATGAACTCGGCGGCGAGCTCGGAGGGATCCTCCGGAACCTCGACCATGCTCGACAGCCACTTATATGAAACGCGCATTCGTTAACTCCTTTATCGCCACCGTCCGCATGCGGACGGGATCTGATTCGTCGATACCTGCCTAGAACTGCTCGAGAAAGCGCATGTCCCCGGTCACGAGTGCACGCAGATCGGGCAGGTCGTAGCGGAGCGCGGCGATTCGCTCGACGCCCGCGCCGAAGGCGAAGCCGGAGTACTCGTCGGGATCGATGCCGCAGTTGACGAGGACGTTGGGGTCGACCATGCCGCATCCCAAGATCTCGATCCAACCGGAATGCTTGCAGAAGGGGCAGCCCTTGCCACCGCACACGCCGCAGGAGACATCGACCTCGCAGCTCGGCTCGGTGAAGGGGAAGAAGTGGGGGCGATAGCGCGTCGCGCGATCCTCGCCGAACATGCACTTCACAAAGTAGTCGAGGGTGCCCTTGAGGTCGCCGAACGTGATCCCGCGATCGACGACGAGACCCTCGACCTGGTGGAACTGGGGAAGGTGGCATGCGTCGGCGGTGTCGGGACGATACACGCGGCCGGGGGCGATCATGTAGATGGGGGGCTTGCCGCCCTCCATAGTGTGGATCTGGACGCCCGAGGTCTGCGTGCGGAGCAGCACGTCGGACTCACCATGGGCGTGCTGCTCGGGATGGGCCGCGGTTCCGGGGGCGTTGTCGTGGACGTAGAAGGTGTCGCGCGCCGAACGGCTCGGATGGTCGAGCGGGGCGTTGAGCGCGGTGAAGTTGTACCAGCTGCTCTCAACCTGCGGACCGGTCTCCACGGTGTAGCCGATACCGCAGAACACGTCCTCGATCTCCTCGATGATCTGGTTGATGAGGTGCTGATGCCCGATCTTGGGGCGAACGCCGGGAAGGGTGATGTCCACCGCCTCGGTCGCCATGAGCTCGCGTATCGCCGCGCGGCGCAGACTCTTGCCACGGTGCTCGAGAAGGGTCTCGGCCATACGGCGCAGCTCGTTCGCGCGCTTGCCGAGAACCGGCCGATCCGCCGGATCGATCTTGCCCATCATGCGCATGAGGCCGGTGATCTCGCCCTTACGACCCAGGAGCGCGACGCGAGCCGCCTCGAGGTCCGTGCTCGTCTCGGCGCTTTCGATCAGACCCTTCGCCTTGGCTTCCAGTGATTCGAGCTCGTCTATCAGACCCATTCAGTACCCCTCTCAGTACCCATGTTCCCAACAATGAAAAATCCGCCCTTGGAGACCGTGCGAGCGCACGATCTCCAAGGGCGGATATGATCCGCGGTACCACCTTGGTTGGCGTCCGGTTTTCGTGTCCAGACCACCCTCTCTCGACCCTTGTCGCCGGGTCCCACGGCTTCCCTACTGGGCTGTTTGACCATCCAGCCGTTCAAGTCGCTGCTCGGGAGTGAACTCACGTCCTCGCCGCAACAGACGGGCTTTCAGCCGATGACCCGTCCTCTCTTATGCCGCGACATGTGAGAGCGCAACCTCTCCGTCAACGCATTGGTCGACATGATAGCACATCAACCGAGCGCGCATCCCTCAACCCAACGGGAAGCCCATCCTTTCGACATCGAGAGCCTCCCGCCCGGCCTTCGTGGCACATCGATGGCAAGCGGGGAAGGTCCATTCCGATGGAGGCCTTGTCCGGGTCTGCCTGAGAGCGCGAAATCCAAAATCACGCCCGCCGGAACTGCAAAATGGAGGCTATGTACGACTCGTTGCGGAAAGAGGGGCTGAGGCCGGTGCCTGATGAGGGAAAACCCCATATACGGGACGCCATTGACGTGCGCTCGAAGCCAGATGAAATGGAAAGTCGTTCATAACCTTCTTTTTACAGTTCGTCGCCTCTCTTTTATGGATCTCGTGCCCCCGGCTCTCCGCGACGCGCTCTGGAACATAGCCCATCGCCTCACGAACCCTCGCAAGCGCCCGAAGGCGCCCATATGGCCAGCGCCTCGGATGTGGATGGAGCGGACCGCCAGCACCACCGACCGGTCGATGCAGAAGATGGGTACACTCACTCACATCGAATACAACACAGAAGGAGGTCCCATGGAAGCACAGGCAACCAAACAGGATTCCCTACGCCTCACAGCCGAGTTCCGCGCACTCGAACGCGAGCTCTGGACACGCGGGTATCTCTCCAAGATCCTCGAGTTCGACGGGGCGACAATCGCACCCGAGAATAGCGCGCCCGCCCGAGGCGAGGCCATGAGCAAACTCGCCGGCGAGATCCACGAACTCCAGGTGGGAGAGCGCGCCCAAGCCCTGGTACGCGAGCTTTCCGCAGCCGTCTCGGCGGGGAAGATCGATGATCCCCAGCTTGTTGATGAGGTCCGCGTCTTCGCGCGCACGCAGCGCGAGGCCCTGGCCCTGCCCACCGAGGAGGTGGAGGCGTGGAGCCGCCTCGTCTGCGAGGCGGATGCGGTCTGGCACAAAGCGAAGGGAGCTGGGGACTGGGATGGTTTCGAACCCTACATCGATCGCATCGTCGACTCCCTCAAACGTCAGGCGTCCCTGCTCGATAACTCAAGCGATCCCTACGACGTGTGGCTCGATCAGTTCGAGCGCGGTATGGACACCGCATCGTACGATAGGTTCTTCGAGCAGGTGCGCAAAACCGTGGTCCCGCTCGTCCACGCCATCGGCGAGGTCGATCAGCCGGACTCCTCGTTCTTGAACGAGCCGATCCCGGAGGCTGCGCAGCGAGCGCTCTCCCTCGATCTCATGGAGCTCGTCGGGCTCGACAAGGCGTCGAGCTCCCTCGCGTTCACCGAGCATCCCTTCTCCGAGGGCTTCAGCACGGGTGATGCCCGTGTGGCGACCCATATCTATGAGGATCAGCCCATGAGCAACGTGTTCTCGGTCATCCACGAGGCTGGACACGCCATCTACGAGCTCGGAGTCGATCCCGCCTACGCCTTCACCTGCCTCGAGGGCGGCACCTCCATGGGCATCCACGAGAGCCAGTCCCGCTTCTTCGAGAACACCATCGGACGCTCCCGCGCCTTCATGGGCCCGCTGCTCGACCTCCTTCGCAAGCACGCACCCGAGGTGTACGGCAACGTGAGCGAGGAACAGCTCTATCGCGCCGTCAACATCGCACAGCCGTCGCTCATCCGCACCGAAGCTGACGAGCTCACGTATCCCTTGCACATCATGATCCGCTACGAGATCGAGCGCCTGCTTTTCTCTGGAGAGGCGAAGGCGAAGGACGTCCCCTCCCTCTGGTCCGACCTCACCAAGCGGTATCTTGGAATCGAGGTGCCCAACCACACCATGGGCGCGCTTCAGGACACGCACTGGTCCGGCGGCGCATTCGGTTACTTCCCGAGCTACGCGCTGGGCAGCGCCTACGGCGCCCAGTACGTCCCCGCCATGCGCGCGGCCGGCGTCGATTTGGAGGCGGCGTGCGCCTCGGGCGACCTCTCACCCGTCCACGCCTGGCTCGGACAGAACATCTGGCGCTGGGGATCGGCCAAGGATGCCCCCGAGCTCATCGCCGCCGCATGCGGGAGTCCGTTTGACGCCACGTTCTACTGCGACCACCTGGCTCGCAAGTTCTCCGAGCTTTACGGACTGTAGGCCCACTTCAAGCATATGGTGAGGGGCCCGCGCGAGACCATGTCCGCGCGAGCCCCTCTCAGTCAGGCACAACCGATCCAAACCATGCCTGATGAAGCCCTCCTTTGGGTATCATCATTCCAATGCGTTCCCCGTTCTAAGGAGTGGCAATGGGATTCCTTTCCCTTCTGGGCAGCATCGTCGGCCTCCTCGCCTTATTCCTGCTCATCGGCCTCGTGACCGGCAACCTCTTCTTCGTCGTCAAGCAGCAGCATGCCGTCATCATCGAGCGCCTGGGCAAGTTCCATCGCATCGTGGGCGCCGGATTCCACGCCAAGATCCCCTTCATCGACCGCAAGGCCGCGACGGTCTCGCTTCGCACCATGAAGAACGGCTTTGACATCGACGTCAAGACCGAGGACAACGTCACGATCGGCCTCGAGGTCTCGGCTCAGTACCACGTAAGCTACGAGATGGGCGCCACTCCGGCCGACTCCGGCGTGTACAAGAGCTACTACATGCTCCAGCAGCCCGTGGCCCAGATGCGCGACTTCATCACCGACGCCCTGCGCTCCTCCATCCCCGTCTACACGCTCGACGAGGTCTTCGCTAAAAAGGACGACATCGCCAAGGATGTCAATGCGACGGTTTCCGAGCAGATGGACGCTTACGGCTTCACGCTGGTGAGCACGCTCATCACCAAGATCGCCCTCCCCGCCGAGGTCGAGGACTCCATGAACCAGATCAACGCAGCCCAGCGCACCAAGGCCGCCGCGCAGGACCTGGCCGAGGCCGACCGCATCCGCCGCGTCACCGAGGCGCGCGCCGAGGCGGAGGCCATGGAGAAGGCCGGCGAGGGCATCGCCAACCAGCGCAAGGCCATCGCGATCGGCATCAAGGACTCGCTCGAAACCATCCAGGAGACCGGAGTGGGCAACGACGAGGCCAACCAGCTGTTCATGTTCACACAGTGGACCGAGATGATGAACGAGTTCGCCAAGAGCGGGAAGGCATCGACCGTGGTCCTGCCGACCGATTTCCGCGACGCCGCAAGCATGTTCGAGCAGATGATCACCGCGGATCAGGCGAGCTCCGACAGGAAGACGCCTCCCCTGCCCCCGACCGAGTGACCCTCTCTCCCAGAGGATAGGAGACGGCCCCCATTCCCAACGGGAATGGGGGCCGTTCATAATGCGCTCCATCTCAGGCCTTCAGCGCCGCTCATAAATCAAGGGCCATCAAGCCTGCATCAGGGACAACCGCCTTCCCCAGGATTCACACGAGGATCCCAGCGGCGGACATCGCTATGCAGAACACAATCACAATCATAATCAGCTTGGTCGTCGTCATCTTCTCGCGACCTGCGAGCCAGAAGGCACCACAGGCCAGCAACGCCTGCGGCAGCTTCGGCATGATCTTGTCGAAGAAGCCGGCGCCGAGCTCCAATGGCTGACCGAACAGCATGACGGTGCCCAAGTTCAAATTCACCATCGAAGCCAACATGGACCCCACGACGATGAGCCCCAGTATAGAAACGGCCTGAGCGGCCAGCTTGAACTGATCACTGTGCTCGCTGATCACCTTGGAACCCGATTGATAGCCGATCTTGAAGAAAAGGGGACGAAGGACAAAGAGGACGAACAGATACCATATCTCCCATATCACCACTCCGACGTAGCTGCCTTCCACCGCCATGGTTGCCGCGATGCTGCCGAATACAACAGAGTTCATGACCGCGAAGATCGTGTCACCAATTCCCGACAGAGGCCCCATCAGCGAAGTCTTCAAGGCGGCGACCGAATCAATGGCGTCTATACCTTCGGACTCCTCTATGGCTAAATCCATGCCCAAAACCATATGGGTCATATGGGGCGTGCAATTATAGAATTGAGAATGGGCTTTCGTTGCGCGACGCAACGCTTCTGGGTCGTTTCCATAAAGACGCTTGAGGGCTGGAACCATTGTCGAAAGATATCCGGATCCCTGCATCTTGCTGTAATTCAAGCACAACTGGCCCATCACAGCCCAGCGCCAACTCAAGCGTCTGAGCTCGCTTTTCGTGAAAACGGTAGAGGGAGCTGCAAGGCCATCGGTCATACGTCCAAGAGTCTTCTCAACCTTACTCATCATAGTCCTCCCCCTCGAAAGCGGAGATGCCATCCCCAGCCACGTTCATCGAACCAGTGCGCTCGAGTCCGCGCTTATAGATTGCCAGCACTATCGCCAAACCGAACAGCGCGACACCTATGGTGGAGATCCCTAAATAGGCTGCGAGCAGGAAGCCCAGCAGCACATACTGAACGTTCTCCCTTGCAGGCAGATATTTCAGCAGCACAACGAATCCAACAATGGGCAAAACGCCGCCAGCCACGCTGAATCCCGTCATAAGCCAGACTGGAACATACGTGTTCAACAGTTCGACAATGGGCTGCCCAATGACAAGGCCCAGTGCGACCGGAATCGCACGGCCAAGAAATAGGGGAACCGCTCCCAATGCGTTGAGTGCGACGATCCTATCCAGATCCACGTTTTCAACCGCAGCATCTATCTTGCCCTGAATGAATGTGTTGATCATCTTCGCGAAGACATCGCACTGAATCGTGAACGCAGCAACGGGGATGCCAAAAGTCACGATATAGCCTTGGGCCACCTCAACTCCACCGTTTAGACTGGACAGGGCGACGACCAAGATACAAGCCGACCTATATTCAGGAATACTTGATCCCCCGATAGCCGCCATACCAAGAGCAAGCAACTGGAAAGAGCCGCCCACGATAAGGCCCAGCTCCATATCCCCCACGATCAAGCCAGCGATGATCCCCGTGAGAACCACGTTGTGATAGAAGCCGAACATCAAGCTCATCGCATCGACAAAGCTCCATCCAGCAAAAACCACGAGAAGAACTATCTGCCAAACCTCTAATCCCATAGTTGCCCTCCCTTGATTGCCATGATGTCTTTAAGGGTCTCGCCCCCATCGGCGGGAGTCTGTTGAACCAACATCTCCACGCCAAAGGACTCGATTTGCCTGAGATGATCCATCTCCTCCCTGGTCACATAAACAGATCTCCTGAGCATGACGGCATCACTTTCCCGTGCCGACATATTTCCCAAAACCAAACGGCTGAACTGAACGCCCCCCTTCAACAGCTCCAGGAAGACGAGAGGCCTTTTGCACACTATGAAGACGCGGTCTTCCCCGTATTTCTCGGAAAGCAGATTTGAGATGGCAGTGCTCGTTCTCAAGATCGAGAGCTTGCAATTCTGCGGACATGCCATCTTCAGGATCATTTTCTCCGACGGTGACTGCACGATGGAATCATCGATCACCATGATCCGGCTCGCTTCAAGATGGTTTGTCCAAGCAGTTGCCACCTGCCCGTGAATCAACCTCTCATCAATGCGGGCACCAACAATATCAGCGGACACTTCCCTCTCCTTCCTCCAAATAACGCACATGATCGAACTCGGTTGAAACCATAACGTGGCCGGTCACATGCTCTGCAACCAATGCCTTTCCCCAGGCGGTCTCAATCGCCTCGTATCTAAACGGCTCGCCTGTACTGTTTGGCTTTGTGGAGTTGAGCAGCAGCTCGCATTTCTCCACTCGGCCATTCTCGGGAAAGACGAAGATCGTCGCATCGATAAGACCTTCCAGCAACACGCGACGACGCATTATCATGCTGACGGGCCCATATTCGCTCATCGAAATCACCCCGTCCTGCTCCTGCCCGACGAAGACACGGCACTCCCTATGCCATGAGCGCGGGAAATGATATTCCCCGACGCCCTTGCGGATATAAACTTCGTGGCCGATCAATATGGGCACTCCCAAGGGGAACCTCATACGAACCCCAACGGTCGCATCCCTGTGGTAGCCCGAGAAGAAGAAGCCATTGGCATGCCTAGAGATCGAGATGACGGGGGATAGAGAATCCGGATCCTCACGGCTGAAGGAGATATTGAATCCCAGACGAGAGAGGCTATAGCGCATCATAGTGCTCGAAACAAAATGCTCAGCTCGTTCAATGGGACGCAACAAGTTGCCGCCTCTCCCCACCCGATGATCGTTCGTGCCGCGAATCCATATCACCTGCCCCCCGCGGTCCAGGCGCTGGGTCGCATAAACCCTTCTAACGCCATCCCTTTCCACCCAAGCCAAATCCTGAACGCCAGGATCATCGGAAAGAACGGTGTCGATGCCCCCATTCGATAGGCTCGGATCATGGAATAGTGAGTCATTCGCAGCCGTGTCCCCGTTACTTCTGGAGAACATCATTTCCCCTTGAATCGGATCGGCAAGCTCAACGCCAAGCCTCTCCTTCAGCTCATTTGAAGCCTCGGTCAAGGATCCATAGACGATCGCTCGCCCACGACGATTTAGGAACGCCAGGAGTGCCTTCTCCAAACGAGAGCCTGCCCTTGGAACGGGAACATACGCAATCGACCCTTCGATCTGATGGTCAGCCTGCTCGATTAGGTTGGCAAAACCGTCCGAAGAGATCACCCCCGGAACCGGCAAACCCTCATTGATAGCTCTGACCATGAACCAGTCCTCGAAAAAGGCCTTGCCAAGTTGATAGGCTCCTGTTGATGGATCCTCGCTCTGATATTCGTCGAATGGATAGACCCATACGAAGGGGGGAATCTGATCTGGAGCCTCATCCATCGCCTTCAGCAGATGGGGGGTCACCGTCGCGACGGCCTCATTGGGAAGTTCTCCCAATGACGTATCGGCCGTCATGACATTGAATAGCTCTGGTCGTTCCACCCTTCCCTCGGAATCGATGCGACAAAGAGACAGGGGGAGATAGATATCATGAGGCTCCCCTTCATACCGATCGAACCAGGGACTGTTCATCCACCAAGGATCATGCAGATAGAACCTGTACATGTAGTCTTTGTCTTCAGGAAGCTCGGCTATCCTCGAAAGATAGCCTGCGATTTCAAGGCCAAAGTTCTTATCCAGGGCAGCCCAGGGGGAATTGGGGGGAGGTGTCATATTGAACCCCCCGCAATAGATCTTCTTCAAGGAGCACCCGTCGGTGGAGAAATCGATTCCCACAGTCAGGTTCGTCCCGCGCGTCTGAATATCGAATCGAGGGCACTTCTCCCTGAAATCATGCCAAAATGACAAGGCCTTCCGCCCTGTCTCAGAAATCACATCCCGATCCTCGACAAAGCGCTCGCCATCGAACAGAACACCGAGGGTCGACCAGTTCTCGACGCCAAAGCCAAAGCCGTTCGAAAGCCAGAGGTAATCCATCCCCATGCTCTCAAGAAAAGCGTTGGCCTGGGCCCCCAGAAGAGATGCCAGGGAAAGCCCCTCCGGCACTCCATCGGGGTAAGAATAGTAAGGGTAATCGTCAGCGTGCAGCTTCTCGAAGCTTACGGCGAAGCTACCCTCACCCATGGATCCCGCCGTACATATTTCAGGATGCCTCTCATATTTGAAATCAGATATCGAGAACTCGGGCCCTGGATCGAAGGTGGTTCCCACCCGAATGGGTTTTCCGGTGACAGTGGCCCCCACCTTCTTGATCTCAGAAACCAAGTCTCGTAGATCGGCATAGGAGAAGTCGACCGGATCTGAGGTGTACGGGTACCTCTTGGCGTGTGGACTCAGTTTGAGCGGATCGATTTTACGATCCCAATCCCCATCGAACTCATTCGCCCGTCCAACCCACTTTCCCCATTCGAACGTCCGCGAGAGATCCCCCGTGAAGTCCAAAAGCTCGCTTCCATCCCCCGTCCAAAGGAGAACGGAGACGGAATCGAAGCGATCCGTGACCATCGACCATTGCCTGAACATCCGCTCCAAAACCCTGCCAATATAGCGATCTCCCTTTTCCTTGAAGGGCTTCAGGCTCATTTCGATGGTGAACTCTTTCATCGGGGCAACCTCCATGGTGCATATCTTCGTCTGACCGCTCTTCTTCAGAACATACTTGGAGCGGCCCTTCTCACCAAGGCCTTGCCTGGAAGCCGATTCGGCCATTCATTCTTTCCCTATCCTGCGCATCTCGAAATGAAACGCCGCTCCACTTCGCCCCTGATATGACCGCTGACCGGTTCCCTCACTCAATCAAATTGCGAGCCATCTATACTGTTCAGACGCGAAAGGAAGGAGCTAGCGGTGCGCATCCTTCACAAAATGCAAGATGATGCCCAATTCAGCCAGTCGGAGCTGGCCATTCGCGATTACCTTTGCAAAAAGCGAGAAGAGGCCCTGACCGAAAGTACCGATGAACTCGCACGTGCGAACTTCGTCTCAAAGGCGACCCTGACTCGTTTCGCGAAGAAGCTCGGGTTTAGCGGATGGAACGAATTCAAGCTCCATTTCGCACGGGAGCTGGGCACCGCCGACCACACCAAAGAACCCGCCGATCCAAACTTCCCATATAACGAAACGGATGACATCAGGCAGATCTCTGATCGATTGCTTTCCCTTAAAATCGACACCTTGACCCAATGCTTCGCCTCCATCGAACCCGTTGAGATCGAACGGGCCCTCACGTTGATCGAACGTCAGAAACGAATCCATGTCTTTGCAGAAGGATACTCATTGCTCGCAAGCGATGATTTCTGCTTTAGGATGACTCGGGTGGGCAAGCTCGTGACCAACCAGGGCGATATCGGCATCCGCTACATAGCTCGCACGCTAACACCCGAGGATCTGGGAATCATCATCTCTTACACAGGGAGAACGGAATCAGTGGTCAAAGCCTCCCGAACCCTGGCGCAAAACGGGGTCCCGATGATCGCCGTGACAAACGAGGAGCGAAATCCAGTCAGCGATACCGCCACCATCTCCATCCCCCTCCCCTGCGAGGAGAGCGTCTACTCAAAACTTGGCAACTATTCGTCAGTCGATTCGATCAGGGCAGTGCTTGACCTCCTATACAGTGGTTATGTCGCTAGAAATCCCGTTTCGGTAACCAAGCGCATTCGCGCGGCGAAGAGCTACGATCCAAAACTGTCCTCGAGGTAGCACCCCCCCACCTAAGCGGTGAGGAAGACCATAACGATGATGAGCGCGAAGCCCAAGATGTCCGTCCCCGAGAACACCGTGCCGAGCATGATCGCGCTCGTGACCGTGGCGGAGATGGGCTCGACGGTACCGAGCAAGCTCGCGCGCACCGAACCGATGTCCTTCACCCCTTGCATATAGAGCGCGTATGCGAGGCAGGATCCCACGAAGATGAGCACCACGAGCGCCCCCCAGCCCGTCGCATCGAGAGCGGGGACATTGTTCCAAGGCTGCACGAAGATCGACGTCGTCACACCGGACACGAACATGGCGCTGCCCGTCACGATCGAGGAGCCGTAGATGGGCAGGATGCCGGTGGGGATGATCGACATGCACGCCGCTCCGAGGGCGGCGAGAAGCCCCACGGCGAGGCCGATGGGCGGGATCGCGAGTTTGGTCGGGTCTCCCCCCGTCGCGATGAAGAAGGTTCCGGCGAAGGCGAGGGCCACGCCCGCGAGCTCGCGCCTTCGCGGCGCACGGCGACGAAGGACGCAGGCGTAGGCCATGATCAGGACGAGCTGGAGGCACTGGAGGACCGTAGCGGTGCCGGCGTTGGTGTACCTCACAGCAAGTAGGTAGAAGAGCTGGTTGAAGAAGACGCCGAAGAGCGAGAGTCCCAACAGGGAAGCCAGATGGCGCGGCGTCGTGAAGAGCCGGAACAGGCGATCGCGATCGAACAGCAGGGCGACGATCATGAACACGGCGCCCGCCCCGAGCTGGCGAACGGCCATGAGCCACATGGTGTCGATCTGATAGTTATCGAACAGGAAACTCGCCGAGGTGCCCGAGAACCCCCAGAACGCCCCGCCGAACAGCGTCGCGATGACGCCCATGATCGCCTGACGCGACGAGCGGTCGTTGAGACGCTCGCGCCAAGCGCGGCGCCTCGCGCGGGACTCGGCATCGCTGCCGTCGTCAAGGAGCATGGGATCGGCCCCCTCGAGGTCCGCGCCGGTCTCGTCGTCTATGAGGTTCTCTGCCATCTCGCACCTTCCCTTCATGCGATCCCCCGTCGCACCTTAGCGCAAGACGGCCCTTGTGCCAAGCGAAAACCACGAGGTCACAGCATGTATGCAAGAGCAATTCATCGAGATAAAGCGTCCGCAGGGACAACTTCGTCGCACCCTCCGCAAGGGATCCCCGATTCCGGGTAAGCTATTGGCTGAAAACCATGCCCATACAAGAAGGAGCATCATGACAGGACACCAATCGACCCCCCTCGAGGCGGGCGCGGCACGGCGCGCGGCCGCGCTCCTCTCGCCCCAGGCCTCGATCCATGGATTCAGCGTCATCGCCCGCGAATCCATTCCCGAACTCGATGCCGACGCCTACACGCTTCGCCACGACGCTTCCGGCGCGCGGCTCCTCTACCTTCCCTGCGACGATGAGAACAAAGCCTTCTCCATCGCCTTCAAGACGCCTCCGGCGGACGACACCGGCGTCTTCCATATCCTCGAGCACTCGGTTCTCTGTGGATCGGAGCGATACCCCGTGAAGGAGCCCTTCGTGGACCTCATCAAGAGCTCCATGCAGACCTTCCTCAACGCCATGACCTATCCCGACAAAACCGTCTACCCCGTCGCCTCGACCAACGAGCAGGATCTCATGAACCTCGCCAGCGTCTACATGGATGCGGTGCTCAATCCGGCGATCTACACCAAGCCCTCCATCTTCCAGCAGGAGGGATGGCACTACGAGCTCGACAAGGCCGATCCGGCCTTGGGGACCGCCGAGCGCCTGCGCTACAACGGCGTGGTGTTCAACGAGATGAAGGGCGCCCTGTCCGACCCGATGGACGTGATGGACAACGCCGTGAATCGCGCCCTCTTCCCCGACACTGCCTACGCCTTCGAGTCGGGCGGCAACCCGCGCGCCATCCCCCAGCTCACGTACGAGGGATTCCTCGACACCCACGCCCGCCACTACAATCTGGCGAACAGCTACATCACGCTCTATGGCGATCTTGACCCGGACCGTTTCCTCGAGTTCCTAGACAAGGAGTTCCTCTCGCGCGACAACGCGGCATCGCGGGCCGGGGCCGGAGCGCCCAACGAGCTTCTGGAGCAGCAGCCCGTCATCTGCGACCTCGAGCGCGTGACGATGCGCACCGCACCCGACAACGCGATCGCGGGGCTCGCCTATGTGATAGGCAACGCACTCGATCGCAAGCGCCTGATCGCCGCCGACATCATCTTCGAGGCCATCCTGGGCAGTAACGAGGCTCCCGTCAAGAAGGCGCTCATGGCCGCCGAGCTCGGCGGGAACGTATCGAGCTACACCGCCGGGGATCGCCTGCAGCCCTACGAGCTCATCATGGTGCAGAACGCCAAGCCCAACGTGGCGACCGAGCTGCGCCGCATCGTCGAGGACGAATGCCGCAGGCTCGTCCAAGACGGCATACCGCGCGACCGGCTCGAGGCCGTGATCTCGAGCGAGGAGTACGACCTTCGCCAGCGCGATTACGGGATCGCCGACGGTGTCGCCATAGCTTGCGACGCGCTCGGAACTTGGCTCTACAGCGATGACTGCGCCACCCTCAGCCTCCAGTACGGCCCCTTCTACGAGGAGCTCCGACGCGATCTCGACACCACCTACTACGAGGATCTCCTCCGTGAGATCGTGCTCGAGAGCAACCACAGGGCCCTCGTGGACCTCGTGCCCATCACGGGAGACGCGGATGACGAGGACGGGGAGGAACGCGAGCTCGAGGAGATCCTCGCCCGTCTCACCGAGGACGATCGACGCGCCATAGACGAGGACGTGGCCGAGCTCCGGCGCCAGCAGGAGGCCGAGGACTCTCCCGAAGCCAAGGCGACGCTGCCCCGCCTGCACGTCTCAGACATAGGGCCCGGACGTCCGGAGCCCAAACTCGAAGTGGACAAGGCGACGCCCATCCCATGCCTCAAGCATGACATCCCCACGCATCGGCTCGCCTACGCGCTCGTGTACTTCGATCTCTCCCACCTGAGCTATGCCGAACTGCCTTATGCGACCATCCTCTCCCGGCTCATGCAGCAGCTCGCCACCAAACGGAGAAGCGCGGCGGAGCTCGACAGTCACATCGGCTCGAACCTAGGATTCCTCTCATTCCGCTGCGAGGTCCTCAGCCAGCCCGACTGGAGACTCGCCGCGCCCAAGCTCACCGTCTCTGCCGGCGCCCTCTCGGAGAAGATCGACGCCCTCGCCACGATCCCGCGGGAGGTCTGGTCCGAGACCGTCTTCGAGGACATCGATCGTATCCACGACGTGCTCGTGCAGATGAGGATCGGCATGGAGCAGGGATTCATCAACGCAGGGCACCAGGCGGCCCTCTCCCGTGTGATGTCCTACGTCTCCCCCGCCGCCGTGGTCGCCCAACAGCTTTCCGGCATCGATTTCCACCGCTTCCTCCGCGACCTGCTCGATGACTTCGACGCCCGAAAGGATGAGCTCGTCGCCAAGCTCCAAGAGCTGCAAGAGCGCATATTCACCTCGACGGGCACCATCGCGAGCTTCACGGGATCCGAGGAGGATTATGCGCGCTACTGGGCGTCGGCGGGGGACCTCGGGCTCTCACCGCGCACTGCACCCGCGAAAGAACTCTACGTGCCGGCCCCCGAGCCCAAGCACGAGGCCTTCGTCATCCCGAGCGACATCTGCTTCGCCGCACGCGCGACCGATCCGCGAGCCCTTGGGATCGCGACAGATGGCAGCTGGAACGCGCTTTCCCAAGTGCTCACCTACGAGTACCTTTGGAACGAGATCCGCGTCAAGGGAGGCGCCTACGGTTGCGGTTTCCGTGCGGTGCCCGAGCGGCAGCTCGCGTTCTACACCTACCGCGACCCAGCGATCGACCCCTCGCTCAAGCGCATCGCCAACGCCGGGGGATGGCTGTCCGGCTACCAGCCGGATGCCGACGCATTCGAAGGCGTGGTCGTGAGCTGCGCCTCCGGCTTCGACGTGCCCGTCAAGCCCTACGGCCTTGCCAAGCGCCAGGATCTGGGTTTCCTCTCCAAACAGCCGCATGGCTGGCGCGCCAAGCTTCGTGAGGAGCTCCTCGCCACGACGCCAGACGAGCTGCGCTCCCTCGCCGAGACCGTGACGCGCATCGCCTCGGAGGCGCCCGCCTGCGTCTTCGGCGGACGCGAGATCATCGAGGCGAGCGGTGAGGACTGGGAGGTCATCGACCTGTTCGCTTAGGGGCATACGAAGATGGCCCCGGGACCGCGCGAATCGGCCCCGGGGCCACGACGGCTGCGCGGACGCCCCGCACCGTCCGCGCGGGATCCGCGCAGCCGTCGCACCTTGGAGCGAACAGCCACCGAGGCGAATCCCCTATGTCAACCACCTCAAGGAGGTCGAATGGAGCCCGCCGCGCGCGTCACCCACACGATCGATCCGGTCTTCAACGAAAAGTCCCGCATCCTCATCTTGGGGACCATGCCGTCGCCGCGCTCTCGGGAGGAGGGATTCTTCTACGGCCATCCACAGAACCGATTCTGGCGTGTCATGGAGAGGATCTTCGCGCTTCCGCCCGCGTCGCTCGTGGATTGCGACGCTCGCATAGGCTTTCTCTTGGACCGCCGCATAGCGCTATGGGACGTCCTCGCCTCATGCCGAATCGAAGGCGCGAGCGACGCGAGCATCTCCGACCCCATCCCCAACGACCTCTCCCCCATCTTGGATGCCGCCACGATCGAGCTCGTATGCACCACAGGCGGCAAAGCCGCTGCGCTCTGCAAGCGCTTTCATAGGCGGGAACTCGCTCGACGCGGGATAGAGCTGTCGCACCTCCCCTCCACCAGCCCCGCGAATGCGCGCATGTCCCTCGATGATCTCGTGGTAGCCTACGAGAGGGCGCTGGCCCCGCTCCTGGCCCCGCACAAGGAGACCGTGGCCGTCGTCGAGCGGTCCGGTCGAGGCGCCGGCGCGACCGGAGGCGCCTAATCACCCACGTGCTGGATGTCGTAGGGCGTGGTCTGATAGACGTAGTAATTGAGCCAGTTGGTGTAGAGCAGCTGCCCTTGGGAGCGCCACGTGTTGCGCGGTTCCCGCAAAGGATCATCATCGGGGAAGTAGTTGCGCGGCACCTGCGGGTCGAGACCGCGCGCCAGGTCGCGTTCGTATTCGAGCTTAAGCGTGTCGCGGTCGTACTCGGGATGCCCGAACACGAAGAACCGACGGCTATCGGTCGACTTCACCAGATAGAGGCCGACTTCATCGGAAAGGGCGATGGCCTCGAGACCCGGCTCGGCCTCGATGTCCTCAAAGCGCACATCGGTGTTGCGCGAATGGACCGCCCAGAAGCGGTCGTCGAACCCGCGCACGAGCGGGCTCGAGGACTTCAGGAGGCGATGCTCGAACACGCCGGACGCCTTGAAGGGGAGATCGTGCTTATCGATACCGTAATGGTGGTAGAGACCCGCTTGGGCGCCCCAACAGATATGCAGGGTCGAATGGACGTGCGTCGTCGACCAGTCCATGATGCGACAGAGCTCGGGCCAGTAGTCGACCTCCTCGAACGGCATCTGCTCGACAGGAGCCCCCGTGATGATGAGACCGTCGTAATACTCGTCCTCGACATCGTCGAATGTGCGATAGAACGTCTCGAGATGGTTCGCCGAAACGTGAGCCGCCTCGTGGCTCGCCGTGCGCAGGAGCTCGACGTCGATCTGGAGCGGCGTGTTGGAGAGCTTTCGCATGATCTGGGTTTCGGTGGCCACCTTGGTTGGCATGAGGTTGAGGATGAGGACCCGCAAAGGACGGATATCCTGGTGCAAGGCCCGATACTCGGTCATGACGAATATGTTCTCGCCCTCGAGCGTCTCGGTCGCGGGCAGGGCATCGGGGATGCGAATGGGCATGGCGCCACCTCATGCTTTCTCTTTCAGGCTGAAAAACCATCTTTGCACGGTCCGTCAACACCCGTCAAGGACGCAGGCCGATCCGAAACACCATCCACCCTGAACGCCCGGGCGCAGAGCATCGAAATGCCTGACGGCACGGCGGTGATCAAGCTCCGAGGAGGGCCACATCCATCAAAAGGGCCTTCCCAGCTGCAAAATGGAGGATATGTACGACCGTCGTCCAACGTTGATCAAAACAGCCGGCCTATCACGACAAAACCCCAGTTGTTTTTCGAGAAAGACAGTGCGGGGCAACTTGGATTCAATCCCAGTCGTACATAACCGCCATTTTACAGTTCATCGGCGCTCGAAATGAGCACTCGGGTGCCCACAAGGCGAGAATCCCCCGAAGGGCGCCCCACGTTTTGCCAAGAGGCACCTAACGGAGCTCGGATTCGAAGCGCGAGATCGCTTGGAGGAACTCCTCTCCGAAGGTGTCCGCCTTCCGCTCCCCTATGCCGGATATCTCAAGAAGATCCTCACGGCTCACGGGCCTCTTGCGGCACATCCCGCGCAACGCCGCATCGCTGAACACCATGTAGGGCGCCCAACCACGCTCTCGAGCGAGCTCGGTCCTCAAGGTGCGCAAATTCTCGAACAGCTCGGCGTCATCGCCGATGCGATCTCGAGCGCCCGAAGGCAGACCGTCGCGAACCATATCAAGGGCGCGATCAATCCTCTTCGCCCCACGTGAGGCCGCGCGACGCTTCATCGTGAAGCGGAAATCCCCTCCCTCCTCAAGGGAGAATCCATCCGCTCGCGCACCCAGCCCGATCACGGGGTACTGGCCTTCCAAAACCGCAAGATAGCCGCTCCCTACCAGCTGATCCACAACATCTTTGATCCTCTTGACGGGCTCATCGGCAAGCGAGGAGTAACCCCTCGCCTGATCAAGGTGGCATGCCCTGATCTTCTCGCTTCTGGATCCGTGGAGAGCCTCGGCGATGAGCGTCTTGCCGAACCTCCCGGGACGCAGGGCGACGAAACCCATGATGGCACGGGCGATCGGCGTCACGTCCTCGCTCTCGTATTCCGCCCGGCAGTTCGAGCAGGCACCGCATCCCTCCGGATCCACAGCGCGCCCCAGGCCGCCCTCCAACCGGTCGCCGCCAAAATAGCGCAGGATGTATCCGCGCAGGCATCCTGCCGTCTTGCAATACCCTTCCATCTGGGAGAGCAGCCGGTAGCGGTTCTGCCGGGCGCGCGCACGCTGCCCCTCGTCGAGCGAGTCGTCATCGGGTTCCCGATCGATGAGATATCGACGCAACCTGAAATCGTTGCCGTTCCAAAGCAGGAAGCAGCTTGACGGGTCGCCATCGCGGCCCGCACGACCGGCCTCTTGGTAGTATGCCTCGATGCTCTCGGGAGCGTTGTTGTGGATAACATATCTCACGTTGGGCTTATCGATCCCCATACCGAAGGCGTTGGTCGCGACCATGACCGTGATGCGGTCATCGATGAAGTCCGCCTGGCTCTTGGCGCGCTCGTCGGACATCATGCCCGCATGGTAGCGCCCGACCCTGATCCCCCAGGCCCCCAGATCCCTGGCCAGGTCGGCAGAGAGCTCATCGACGGCCTTCCGCGTCGAGCAGTAGACGATCCCGCTCTCCTTGGGATGGGAACGGATATGCTTTTCGATCCAGCGAGCCTTCTCCTTGTCTCCAAGCTCCTCCACGCCAAAGAAGAGGTTGGGTCGATCGAAACCCGTCGACACCGTCTCGGGATCGACCAATCCGAGCATGTCGGCGATATCCAACCGCACCCGATCGGTCGCCGTGGCGGTGAAGGCGGCCACGACGGGGCGATGGGGCAAGCCGGCCACGAAGTCGGCGATCTGCAGATAGGAGGGACGGAAATCCTGACCCCACTGCGAGACGCAGTGGGCCTCATCCACGGCCACGAGCGGGACGCCGATGCCGGAATCCGAGGCGGCTTGCCGCGCGAAATCGAGGAATCGGGGATCGCAGAGGCGCTCGGGTGCCACGTACATGATCTGATACCAGCCCTCCGCGGCCCGTTTGAGCACGGTGTTTTGCTGCGCCGGCGTCAGCGTCGAATTGAGGAAGGAGGGTCGAGCCCCCGCCGCCTTGAGCGATCGGACCTGATCCCCCATAAGCGAGACGAGGGGGCTCACCACGAAAGTGATCCCTGGCGACATGAGCGCAGGCACCTGATAGCAGATGGATTTCCCCGCGCCGGTGGGCATGATGCCCAAGGCGTCCCGCCCTTCGAGGATCGCACGGACCATGCGCTCTTGGCCGGGCCGGAAGGAGCCGTAGCCAAAGTATCTCTTGAGCGTCTCATGGGCTCGTTCCATGACCTCCGCGCTCCGATCCATCCCAAGACCTCCCTGTGGCAGCATCCAACCGCACGGCGCCATCCCCCGTCATCGGAGGGGTGCCCCGGGCACAGGACGCGAGGCGCATCCCCGCGGCCCATGCGCGGCGCGCTCGATTATAGGCCTCTTCGCCGCGCCCCGCGATGACCCCATAGATTCGCTCGGCACCACGGCCCCGCCATGCCCCCGGGGCTCGCGCTCATGCTAGAATCACGCTCTACCAAATCAATCGCATCGCACGCGATGACGCGTCCAAGGAGGTCGCATGCCGAGCAGCACCAGCACTTTCACCGAGCGAGCGCTCGAGCTCGCCCGCCTCTCGATCGTGCGCCGACTCATCACCGCCGCCGCGGTCACGGCATCGGCGTTGCTCCAGACCTTCCTCATCCAGGCGTTCGTGGAGCCCGCCAACCTGCTTCCGAGCGGCTTCACCGGCATCGCCGTCCTCGTGAACCAGATCACCTCGCTCGGCGGCGTCCATATCTCGACATCCGCCGGCATGCTGCTGCTCAACATACCGGTTGCCCTCTTGTGCTGGGGATCGATCAGCCGTCGCTTCGTGGTGTTCTCCATGATGCAGGTCGCGCTCTCCTCGCTCTTCCTCAACGTGTTCAGCTTCCAGCCCTTGCTCGGCGACAAGATCATGCTCATCATCTTCGGCGGATTCATATCCGGCCTCTCGATCGCCATCGCGCTCAAGTCGGGTGCCTCGACAGGAGGGACCGACTTCATCGCCCTCTTGGTGTCAAACCGCACGGGGAAGACCATCTGGGGTTTCATCTTCGCGGGGAACTGCATCCTGCTCGCGATATTCGGCTTCCTCTTTGGGTGGGACAACGCCGCCTACTCCATCGTCTTCCAGTTCATCGCAACCAAGACCATCGACAGCTTCTATCACCGGTACGACCGCGTGACGCTGCAGATAACCACCCGCAAGCCCACCGAGGTCATGGATGCCTACATCGAGCACTTCCAGCACGGCATCTCCTGCGCCGAGGTCATCGGCGGCTACAGCCGCGAGACCATGTGGCTCCTCCATACCGTCGTCTCGACCTACGAGTCCAAGGACATCATCGAGCTGGTCTGCGATATCGACCATGGGGCCGTCATCAACATCTTCCGCACCGACAACTTCATCGGCGGCTGGTGGCGCGGGCACGTCGACGAGCCCGTTCCCGCTGCCGTGCCCGATCCCGACAAGCCCGCACGCCTGCTCTCCAAGCAGGCACGACGCAGCAAGCCCAGCGAGCTCCAGCAGGACGACGGACGCTAGCCAAGGCGGGCACCAAAGGGGGACCCGGGACACAGGCCTCCAGCCTGTCACGAAACGATGACGCCCCCGGCATCGAACCGGGGGCGTCATCACAAGCGGGATGTGACGAGGGACGCACGGGATGGTCGGCCCGCCTTTAGAGAACGAAGCGGTAGCGGCTCCCCACATAGTATTGGCGTCCGATGCAGATCGGATGCCGCTCCTCGTCGGCGAAGCAGACGTTGAAGAACAGCAGGGGGTCGCCCTGGGAGACCGACAGGCGGCTCGCCTGCTCGCTGGTGGCGCGCACCGCCTCGACGGTGCGCTTGAGGGGGATCGCGGGACGCTTGCCCCCCACCTCGGCGATCTTGTCGAAGATGGAGACGTCATCCAGGCTCTCGGCCATCAGCGAGCGATACTCCTCATACGGGAGATAGATGTTCTCCTCGAAGATGGGCTGCCCGTCCGCGGTGCGGATGCGCTGGATATAGAGGAGCAACGCACCCTCGGGGATCTCGAGCAGCCTCGCCTCCTCGGCACCTGCAGGGACGATGAGGCACTTGACCATCCGCGCGCCCGGCTCCATGCCGTTGTCCTCACAGACCAAGGTGAAGCTGCGTGCGACCGCGTATTGAAGCAGCCGGCGATTGATGCGGGGCGTGCTCACGAATGTGCCGCGGCCCTGCTGCTTCACAAGATAACCCTCGGCGCACAGCTCCTCGACGGCGCGGCGCACCGTGATGCGGCTCACCCCGTACTGCTCGGCGAGCTCGGGCTCCGAGGGTATCCGCTCCTTGGGAAGGTACTTCCCTCCCTCGATCTCGCTTTTGATCCCCTCGAAAACCTGCTGATACAGCAGCGCCCTCTTCGTCGTCGCCATGGTACTCTGATCCGTTCGGAAATGGTGATGTATAGGTCGTTATGATTATAGCCACGTCTATGATGAATTAAACGGGTGTCATGACAGGGGCGCGGCCGGTCGCAAGCCCTCATGCGAGCTCATCGAGGATGTCCCACAGGTTGTCGATCACCCGATGGGCGCCCGATTGGTCGAGGCTCACGCCCTCCTTGGGCCTGAGCGCCAGCGTCCGCGCCCCCGAGCGAACCCCCGCCTCGATTCCCAGTGGCGAATCCTCGATGACCAGGCACTCGTCGGGCGAGACGCCCAGAAGCTCCATGGCGCGCAGGTAGACGTCCGGGTCGGGCTTGAACGCCCCGCAGTCGTGCGCGCTCAGTTTGAGGTCGAGCATGTCCTCGATCTGGGCGGCATCGACCATCTGCTGGATCATCTCGAGCCTTCCCGAGCTCGCGATCGCGCACATCACACCACGCGATCGCAGCTCGGCCATGACAGGTCCCGCATCCCGATTGAGCAGCTCATCATAGGGGACGGGATGCTCTTCCATATACGAGGCATATCCCTCTTTGAGCTGCCGGCGGCGAACGGGGTCATCGGGCACAAAATGCTCCCAGACGCTCACCTCGTCCGACCCAGATAGATCTGGGATCTCGTCGAACACGAAACCCTGGGTCCTCAGATACGCCACACGCCGCCGGTTGTAGAACCATTCGGTGTCGACCAGCACGCCATCGTTATCGAACAGCACGGCCCTCAGCATCGGGCCACCTCCCTTGACGTCCAAGATGCCAAACGGGCACCCCTTGTGGATGGGACGCCCGGCAAAAATGGGGCGGACCTTGAGATCCGCCCCACAGGAGAGGCCTCGCCTCACGATTTGCAAGGCGAACCATCGCCTTGTCGCGAATCCTAGTAGGAGAGCTTCCACATATAGCGACGCTTGGTCAGCGGGTGCTGACGGGCCTCGGCGATCTGCTCGGCGTAGGCGCGCATGACAGCCAGGTGGAGCATCGGGTTGAAGTAGGTGACGACGGAGGCCGGGATATGCGATGCCAGACCGAAGTCCTTGGCGTCGATGACGGCAACCTTGGCGTTGAAGCGCTTGAGGAAGGTAAGGGCGCGGGTGTCCATCTCGCGGGTCTTGCCGTCGGCCATCATGAGGACATAGGAGGCGTTCTCATCGGTCATCTCGAAGGGACCGTGGAAGTATTCGCCGGTGTTGTAGCTGGCGGCATCGATCCACTGCATCTCGGTGAACAGGAAGGCGGCGGTGGCGTAGGCGACCTTCTCGGAAGCGCCGGAGGCCAGGAAGTACACCATCTTGTCGTCCTTGAAGTCCTCGCCGAACTGCTTTGCCACCTTCTGGGAGGACTGGGCCGCCTTCTCGGCTATGTCGAAGATCCTGGCGAAGCCGAGCTGCATGTCGTCATACAGGTCGGTGCCTTCGGTCTGCTGGAGGATCTCGAGGGCCAGGGCCATGGCATAGGCGGGCTTCTCGCACTTGGCGGCGTAGTTGGCCTCGAAACCGTGGACGATGGTGTGGTCAACGCCCTCGGTCAGCTTGGAGCCGGCGACATGGGTGATGGCGACGACGGGGCAGCCGAGCGACTTGGCGACCTTGTTGGCCTCCACGGTCTCGGGGGTCGAGCCACCGAGGGAGCAGGTGATCACGAAGGTGCGATCGCCGACCCAGGCCGGGGTGTCGTAGTTGAACTCGTTGGCAGTGAAGATCTGAACGTTGAGCTTACGGGTGTTGTTGGCCAGGAAGTACTTGGCGGGGTAGAGCTCGGACATGGAGGCGCCGCAACCCACGAAGGCGACGTTCTCGATGGTGTGCTTGGAGAGGACGTCGGCGACGATCTCCTTGGGAAGGTTCATATCGATCTCGAACATGGTGATGGGTTCCTTTCTCTTCCGTTTCCCACTTGAGGCGGATGATGACGATGTGACCGAGGTCGGTCGCCCTGTGGGCAGGCCCGCTTCCGAGCTCGAAGCCGCCCTGGGACGACCGACCCTTGGGAAGGAGGGCCGGTTCAGGAGAGGGGGTCACCGGCCCCATCGTGAATACTTGGATGCTTAGGCGAGGAGCCCGCAGGCGGAGAGGGCCACGCCGCCCACGATGGCGATTAAGAGCAGCATGCCGGTGTTGACACCCTTCTTGATGAGCCAATACATGAGCCCCGTGAGGGCCAAGGGGATCATGTTGGGCATCATGGAGTCGAGGATCTCCTGGATGACCACAGCGCCATCGGAGAAGGCGAGCGGGGTGGTCGCTCCGATGAGGGACGCGATCATGGCACCCACGGACATGAGGCCCACGATGCCGCAGACATACATGAGCTTGCCCATCATGTTGCCGCCCTGGAGCTTCTGCAGGTACTCGTTGCCGCCCTGGTAGCCGAGCTTGGCGCCGAACCAGGTCACGAGGACGGAGGGGACGATGGAGATGAGCATCGCCAGGATCGGGCCCATGACCAGCCCCTGCTGGGCGAGCTGGACGCCGAGGCCGAAGGCGATGACGCGGATCGTCCCCTGGAAGAAAGAGTCACCGATACCGGAGAGCGGACCCATCAGAGAGGTCTTGATCGCGTTGATGGAATCGGGGTCGATGCTGGCGCTGTCCTTCGCGTACTGTTCCTCCATGGAGGCCGCGAGACCGAGGACGAAGGCGCTCGTCTGCGGGGTGCAGTTATAGAAGGCCATGTGCCTGCGGTAGGCCTCTTTCTTGGCCTCGAGCTGCTTGGGGTCGCTCTCGTCCGGATAGCAGCGGTCGAGGGTGGGGACCATGCCGTACAGGAAGCCCATGTTCATCTGGCGTTCGTAGTTCCAAGAGGTCTGGATGGCCCAGGAGCGCCAGAAGAACTGCCAGATCTTCTTGTTCAGCGAGACATCGGTGTTCGTAATAGCGTTTGCCATGGTGTTCTCCTCCTTACTCATCGTCTTCGAGCGGGTCGTAGCCGGCATCCGCCCCCGCTAGGGCCATGGCGCCGCCCGTGGCGTACTTGATGCCCATGAGGATGACCGCGAGGATGACGCCGAAGATGGAGACGGCGATAACGGACAGGCCCAGATAGGACGCAAGCATGAAACCGAGGAACAAGAAGGCAGTCATGCCCTTGTTGAGCATCAGGGAGAGAAGGAGCGCGAGACCGTAGGCGGTGAGGACCTTGGATGCGACGCCGAGGCCGGTGGTGAGCCACGCGGGGATCATGTCGACCACGGACTGGACGACATCGGTGCCCACATAGACCGCGGCGAAGATGGGGATGAAATAGGAGAGCGAATAGAGGATCGTACCGACGACGATGTGGAGGCGATAGGCCTTCTTGAAGTGACCGGCCTCGATCGCGGCGTCAGCGACATGCGTCAGGGCGGCGATGAGCGAGCGGAACACGATGCCGAGCACCTGGCCGAGCACCGCGACGGGGATGGCGATCGTCATGGCCGCCTCGGCGGAAGCCCCCGTGAGGCAGGCGAACGCCGCGGCGACGATGCCACCCAGGACCATGTCCGGAGGCGTCGCCGCACCGACCGTCACCAGGCCCATGCTGACGAGCTCCACGGCGGCGCCGACGGCGAGTCCGGTGGGGACATCCCCCAGCACCAAACCGACGAGCGTGGCGCCCACCAGCGGCTGCTCGAAGTTCAAGCGGCCCAGGAGGCGTGAATCGAGCATGCAGAACACGCCGACAAGGCCGACGAGCAACGCGCTCATGAACGTATCCATAACCTTCTCCTCTCAATACGAAAAATGCAGGCCCCGTTTTCCGGGGATTGTTGCCTAGGGATTTAGAACGAGTTGATGTCAGTGCGCACGTGGGTGGGCGTCTGCTGCTCAAAGATCTTGATACCGAGATCCAGGATCTTCTGGGCGGTCGCGCGCTCGCGCGCATCGAGGAAGACGGAGCTATCCCTTCCGCCCACGGGCTCGGCGCCGTCGTGGTTGGCCGCCGCGCCGAAGTTGATCTCGGGCAGCCTGTAGGAGCTCACGAACTCGAGCAGTTCATCGACGTTGCCGAAGACGAACATGACCTTCTCGCCGAGGGTGTTGAGCTTCTCCATCTTGGCGAGGGCCCTCTTCACGGTGAAGACGTTCAGATAGACCCCCGCGGGCTTCGCGAGCTTGAGGGCGCCCTTCTTGATCTCGTCGTTGGCCGCCTCGTCATCGACGACGATGATGCGGCTCGCCCCCACGGAGTTGACCCACGAGAACACGACCTGGCCATGGAGCAGTCGGTAGTCGAGTCGAGCGAGGACGATATCGGCCTTCCCGCCCTTGCCAGAGACCACCCGCTTGCGCTCCGCCGCCTCCATGAGGATGGAATCCCCGCAGCGATCGATGCCCGCACGGCTGTCGCGGACGATATCGGCGATCTCCTCGCGCGTGAGCGGGCCGGGAGCGATGGCGAGCGAGAGGACGAGCGGCATGTTCATGCCGCTGATCGCGGTGAAGCGCCCGCCCTTGTCCATGAGCTCGACAACCGAGTTGTTCACGCTGCTGCCGGACATGTCGGTGCAGACATAGACCGCGTCGCTCTCATCGAAGGACTCGATCAGGGCCTCGATCGCCTTAGTGATGGGCTCTTTGTCGTCGCGCTGGAGCGAGACGACGTGGACATTGGACACGTCACCCAACACCATTTCCAACGTGTCGCGGGCACCTGCCGCCAGCCCGCCGTGCGATGCCAGAATTATCTGATTCATCACGCCTCCTCTTAGTCGTTATGGTCATTATAGATGACTTATAAAATAATATAATGACAATCTGAAAAAGGAGGGGTGTTTGACCCAAGCGACCGCTCACGACCCGAAGATGACCGCCTGCGGTTCATCAGGGAACGTCGTTCACAATCGCGACAAAACGGGGGTGCGGGGCCCCCAGGGGAAACCCCCCCCC
>JAXDWR010000063.1:0-21293 GCA_034088265.1 Collinsella sp.
GTGATGCCGTAGATCTGGGCGATGGTGATCGCAGTGACCGCGAGATGGATGGCGGCACCGTTGGAGTTCAGCGGCATACCCAGGGGGAGCAAGAGATCGGCGATCTCGGACTCGCAACCGATCTTGTTCTTGGTGTCCTCCATGGCGGTCGGAAGGGTCACAGCGGAGGAGATGGTTCCCAGGGCGAGAGCCGACATGGGCCACATCTTCTTGATCAGCTTGATGGGGTTGAGACGGCAGCGGACCGCAGTGAGCGCGAAGTAGATCACGAACATCACGAGCGTGGCGAGGGCCATGACACCCAAGTATTTGACGAGCGGGATGAGGACCTCGGCGCCCAGGGAGCCGACCATGGAGGAGACGTAGCAGAAGATGCCGATGGGGGCGATCGTCATGACGGCACGGATGATGTTGAGCAGAAGCGCGGCGAGCTGGGTGATGAAGTCATACACCAGGCACTCCCCATCGTGGGCGTTACGCCAGAAGGAGATGGCGAGGCCCAAGGCGATGGCGAAGACGATGCACTGGACCATGGCGCCAGAGCCCATCGACGCAACGATGTTGTTGCCGAAGAAACTGAGCAGGGTGTCCTGGAAGGTCACCACAGAGGTCTCGCCCTCGAAGACCGCCTGCTGGACCAAGGCGGTGTCACCCAAGCCGGCACCCGGCTGGAGGATGAGCGAAAGGCCCAGGGCGATACCGGCGGCAACGAAGGAGGACACGGCGAAGATGCCGATGCCCTTGGCGCCGAAACCCGAAAGGGCCTGAGGGGTGAGGCCGCCAACGGCCACGATGATGGTGCACATGACGAAGGGGACGATGCCCATCTGCACCAGACGGAAGAAGATGTCACCGATGAACTGGATCTGGGACATGCTCGGACCGCCGATGACGCCGGCGACGACACCGACCACCATCGACAGGACGATCAATGTGGTGACATTGACCTTTTTCTTTGCTCCCGACATAGCAAAACCTTTCTCATTCTCACATTGACAAACAGCAGAACGCTGTTCCTAACCCAAGTAACCCGTCGGCACCGGATGTGTGCCCGATCTTCAGGATCCGCGCGACGCACCGATCGAGATCGGACGTCCTCCCGGATTCGAGGGCGGCGAGCAACTCGATGTAGTCCTCGTTCGCCCGACCATCGCACATGGCCTCGAGATACGCCTCGCTGACCGCCGTGGTCTTTCCCGGTGCCAGCTCCTCGACCGCATCGAAAAATCGTGCGGACGGGGCATCGGAACCGGCGCCGTGCAGGTAGCGCAACGCTGTCCCATACCCCATGAGTACGTCGTCACCGGATGGCGTGAGACCGAGCCCGCGGCCCAGAAGGTAGGCGGTCGCCTGAACCATCCCGCGCTCAGCAGCGTCGAGACGGGCAGGATCGATGCGTTCCAGGCTCTCCGCCGCATGGCAGACAGCAGAGAACCGCGCCAAATCGACGAGCGCCCGCGTTGTGGACTCCATCATGGGCAGTCCGACCAGACTGCCCAGATCGATGAGCCCGAGGGCGCGGGCGACCTCGATATCGAGCCCGTCCTCCAAACCGCGGGACCGACTGGGGATACGAAGGCTCCGCGTCGGCGCCGCGGCAAGATCGAGCTCGTTCACGCCAGCGATGCTGTAGATGCGCAGCATCCCGTCGCGAAGCACCGCACGGTCCCCAAGACGCACGACACGAAGCAGATCGGCCATCTCCCTCGCTGGAAGCGAGATTCCAAAGCACGAAAGGGGACTCCCATCGGACCCGATGTGCAGCAACCGACCGGCGAACTCGAGATTGAGGCTCGAAGCGAATATCGAGTGCACCGCGCCCGGCCCACACGGAGCCCCTTGGCTCAGCACGTGATCGCAAGCAGAGGAGATGACCATAGGCAAACCGGACTACTCGATGCCGAGCTTGGCGCAGTAGGCCTCGAGCGCCTTCTCGAAGCACGCGAGCGGGGCGCGCACGGTGCCGGCGCCGACCTGGCCGATACCGGCCTCGCGATGAGCGATGCCCGTGTTGATGATCGGGGTGATGCCGGTCTCAACGACCTTGCGGATGTCGATGCCCAGGCAGGCCCCCTTGAAGTCCCATGTGGGGATGGCCCAGTTGGGATTGTGGGTGACGCAGATCCGCTCCATCTCGTTGGAGATCTGGAGGGCGTCCTCAAACCCGCCGGCGCCGACGAAGCGCGTCACGCCGGGTGCGGCGACCATAGCCATGCCGCCGACGCCCACCGTCTCGCAGATCGCGGAGTCGCCGTTGTCCGGGCAGCCATCCTCAGCGGTGAAGCCGGTGAAGTAGAGGCCGATCGGGGTGTTGACCGGAGCGGTGAACCACTCGTCGCCAAGGCCGGAGACGCGGACGCCGAACTCATAGCCGTTGCGGGTCATGGTGGAGACGACGCAGCCCTCCTGCTCCTTGCGCACATAGTCCACGATCGCCTTGCCCGTGGCCATCATGACGTTCAGGAAGAACTGGTCGGTGTCGGCCAGGAACTGGATCACGCGCTGCTTGGCCTCCTCAGGGGCGTCGGTGGCCACGATGAGCGGCGCGACCTCCTTGAGGAAGTTGAGCGTGGCGGCCATGTTACGCTGGTGGAACTCGTCGCCCTGGGTGATGGCGCGGGCCATGAGGACGTTGAGGTTGATGCCGCCGTCGGAGAGCTTGAGCGCCTTGGCGAGCACCGGACCGAGCTCGTCGGCCATCCAGTGCAGGCGGTCGACGACCTCCTGACTGTAAGCGCCAAAGCGAAGGACCTTGCCGATGCCCTCGTTCATGGTGCAGTAGGCGACCGTGTCGTCGGCCAGGTTGCGCACCACGAGGACCGCCATGTTGGCGGAGGTGATGCCGCCCATGGGACCGACGGCGTGGCAATGGTGGCAGGGGATGAACTCGACCTCGCCCGCGGAGAGCATGGCGAGCGCCTCCTCCTCCGTCTGGGCCCAGCCCTCGAAGAGGGCCGCGCCGATGCAGGATCCGCGCATCGGGCCCATCATGTTCTCCCACTTGATGGGCGGACCGGCGTGGAGCAGCGTCTTGCGCTCGCGGTTGAGCTCGGGGATGACGGTCTTGGCCGGGACCACGTCGACCAGCACGGGCTGGGACTCCTTGAAGCGCTCGCAGATGCGCATGTTGGCCTCGTCGATGCCCTCGATCTTCTCGAGCTCGTTGAGAAGGTGGATCATGCGCTTGTTACCGCCGGCCTTGGGCTTCCAGGTGTACTGGACACTCTTGGCGCCATAGGCGCGCAGCGGGTCGTTGAAGCTCTCGACGCCCACGTTGATGACGCGCGGCTTGGTGGTGAGGAGCTCCATGACGGCCTCGGAGGGCTCGGGGAGCGGGGAGTCGTCCTTCACCTCATAGGGAGCGACCTCGCGATCCTCCTCGGTGAAGTGGATGCCCTTGAACTCGAGGGCGGCACGAACAGCCATGGCGTTGCTCGGCTCCATGATGGCGCCGGCGTCTTCAAGGATCTTGATGGAACGGTTGTAATCCTGCGGATCGTGCTCGGTGCCCACGACGGTGCCCACGAAGTGGACCGTGCGGCCCTCGGCCTTGGCGGCCTCGATGCACTCGGAGATGACGGGGGCGAGCTCGGTGGCCATATCGGGATGGCAGCCATAGCCGAGCACGCAGTCGAAGACGATGACGCCGGTGTTCTCCTTGGCGGTGTACTCGCGCATCATGCGGATGCGGACCTCGGGGTCGATCATGGGATGGGGACGGCCCTGGGTGTAGATGTCGTCGCCAAGATCGATCACGTCGTAGCCGCCGTGACGGAGCATGTAGCCATCCTCCTTGATGATCTTGCCGAGGTTGAGCGCCTCGGTGACCATCATCGCGGCCTCGCCGGCGAGGGTGCCGCCAGAGTACAGACCGACAACGGTCTTCTCCTCGGACAGCGGCTCGTCAACGGTGAGCGCCAGGGGCTCGAGGTAGTTCTTCTTGACGGCCTCGCCATTGGCCAGGTCGACCGCGATACGAGCGGCCTCCTCGAGCGTGTGGGCGAGATGGACCTTGCCAAGGTGCGCCTCGGGCTTCTCGCCGATGAAGATGGCGACGACGGGCTTGGTGCACTTCTCGAGCAGATCGACGACCTCGTCGCGGACCTCGGGCGCAGGGGGCTTGGAGATGACGCAGATGACGTCGGTCGGATCGTGGTGCTCGAGGGCGACGATGGCGTCCTTCACGGTCACGGCGCCGACCTTCTCGTTGAGGTCACGGCCACCGGTGCCGATCGCGTGGACGCAGCCGCCGCCCAGGCGGTCGATCATGCAGGTGACCTCCTGGATGCCGGTGCCGGAGGCGCCGACGATGCCGATGTTGCCCGGGTTGATCACGTTCGTGAACGCGACGGGGACAGAGGAGACCACGCCGGTTCCGCAGTCCGGACCCATGAAGAGCAGACCCTTCTCGTGCGCCTTCCTCTTCAGGCGGACCTCGTCCTCAAGGGGGACGTTATCGGTGAACGAGAACACGTTCAAACCGAGGTCGAGCGCGCGCTCGAGCTCGGGAGCGGCGTACTCGCCCGGAATGGAGAAGAGCGCCATGTTGGCGTCGGGGAGCTGGGCCATGGCCTCTTCCCAGCTGGTGGCCTCGGCGGGACCACCGGCCGCGGCCTTCTTGGTGGAGAGGTCGGCCAGGAAGGCCTCGGCCTCCTCCAGCACGACGTCGATGATGGACTCGTCATCGGTCTCGACGACGATCACCATGTCACTCGGAGCGGCAGCGCGGGCCTCGTCGGTGAGCAGGCCGGCTGCCTGGTAGATATCCTTGTTGGCATCGGTGCCCATCATGATCTGGCTCTGGATGACGCCATCTAGGGTGTTGATCTTATTGGTCAGCAGCATCAGGTTGATGGAGTCCTGATATGAGTTTTGCTTGACCACGGTCTTAAGCATTGCTTTCCTCCTCGATCATCATCGGATCATTCATGCCGTCATGCGGCTCTCCCGGGTTTGGCCGCAACCGCGCATCTTGTCTCAATTGAACCAAGAGCGAGCACATCATTCATTTCCCTGAAGGCTAAACATCGGGCACCTTTTTTTCCCATTGTGAAAACGGACCGCCCCCGACGATGTCGGGGGCGGTCCGAGCTGGTGGAAGGCGCTCTTTGACATGCGGCGAGGGAAGGGAGCTGGGGGCCTCGCCGCGATCAGCGCATGTTAGAAGGTCGTCTGGACCGATTTGCTCGTCTCGACGATGACCTTGCCGTTCTTGATGACATACAGCCTCTCGGGGATGTCGATGACCGCGGTCTTGATGGAGGCGGTGTCGAGCAGGACCATGTCAGCCTTGCTCCCCTTCGCGATGCCGTAGTCGACAAGGCCGAGGGCTTTGGCCGGGTTGGTGGTGATCATGGGCAGGACGCTCGGAAGGTCGTCGGCGCCTCCAAGGTGGCAGACGGGGATGCCGAGCATCGCGACCTGGAACAGGTCGCCAGTACCGTAGGGGGTGAACGCGTTGCGGATGTTGTTGGTCGCGAAGCACACGTTCACGCCGGCATCGCGCAGCTTGCGCACCGGGGTCACGGCACGCCGGACATTGAACTCGTCGTTGCGGGCCCCAAGGTGCAGATCGGTCATGGGCAGGCACATGACGCTGATCTGGGCCTCGGCCATCTTCTTGAGGATGGGCTCGAGCTCCTTATCGCTCAGGGCGCCCAGAGCCGTCAGATGGCCGACGGAGACCCTGCCCTGCATCCCCTCGGCGATCGTGCGATCGCAGATCTCCTCGATGGTGATGTTGTCCGCGTCGTCCTTGAAATCCTGATGGAAGTCGAGTGGCTTGTCGTATTTCTTAGCCAACTCGAAGACGAAGTCAAGGTGCTTGTCCACCGGGTTGTCGTTGTAGGGAATGGCCCCCACCACATCGGCGCCCATATCCAGGGCCTGGACCATCATCTGCTCAACGCCCTCGCACTTGAAGATGCCCTCCTGCGGGAACGCGACGACCTGGATGTCCATGATGTCGCGATACTTCTCACGAAGCTCCATGACGGTCTCGAAGCCGGTGAAGCCCTGAGCGGGATCGAACTCGGCATGGGTGCGGATATAGGTCGTGCCGCGCTCCACAAGGGCCCGCATGGCGCGAGTAGCGCGCTCGACGATGTCCTCCTTGGTGAAGGTGGGTTTGAGCTTCGCCGTGACCTCGATGGCCTCGCGCAGCGTGCCGGACTTGTTGGGCAGGCGATCCATGATATACGCCTTGTCCAGATGGATATGGCTATCGACCAGGGCGGGAATGAGGACCTTGCCACCCGCATCGATGATGCGGGCCGCCTCGTACTCCAAACCGGGGCCGACATCGGCGATCTTCTTGCCCTGGACGGCGACGTCGACGAGGCCGTCGCATCCGGGGACGGAAGCGTGGCGAATCAGGATATCCATGAGATGCTCTCCAATCTCTCATCCAAGATGAGCTGGGGATAACGACTAGAACACGAAGCCAATGACGAGGAGCAGGAGAAGCGCGCCGCCCACCCAGGGCAGGTTCCCCTTGACGACCTTGTCGATCGGGAGCTGGAAGCCGGAGGACAGGGCCTGCATCGTGATGTTCACATAGCTGATCTGGCTGCCAAAGCCGACGCCAATGGTGACGAGGCCGACCTCGAACAGGGAGAAACCGAGCGAGATGGCGATGGGCAGGACCAGGGCGAGGATCGATCCAACATAGGCGCCGGCGGGGAAGCCGATAAGGAAGCCCGCGAGGATCATGGCCGGAACGAGCAGGAACGGCGGGGCCATCTGGGCGACGTTGACGATAGCGGTGAAAGCCCCCGTGGCGCTGATCAGATTGATGAAGGCCAGGAAGATGCCGACGCCGAGCAAGCGCGTGAGGATGTAGGACGATCCGTCGAGAAGGGCGTTGCAGGACTCGTTGAAGGTGAACTTGGTGCAGACACCGATCAGGGCGACCGTGATGACCATGTAGGCCAGAGGGCCGAGAACCGGCATGCCGACGGCCTTGTTGATGAAGGGACCGACGATGACCGCGAACAGCAGGAAGACGGCGGGGACGGTGTGCTTCCACAGATCAGCGCTCGTCATGTCCTTGAACTCGGGATCCTCGTCACCGGTGAAGAGAGCCTGGCGACGGATGGTGCCATAGACCGCGATGCCGATGGAGATGGCGACGAACAGGACGGTGAGCATGCTCATGTTGGAGACATAGGCACCGACCTCGGCACCGGTCAGCTGAGACACGACACCGGACTCAAGGGAGGCGGGAGAGGTCGTGAAGCAGGCGGCGGTGGCGATGGACATGGCGGCGACGAGCTCGGGGATCGCGCCGAGGGCGGCGAAGGCGAGCGGGGCGATGACCATGGCGGAGCCTCCACCGATGCCCGACATGTAGGTGGCGGCGGACTGGAGGACGACGATGAACGCAGCCATGATCCAAGTCCGCTTGCCGATGCCGCGGCGGACGAGCATGAGCGCCGCCGTGTAACCGCCCGACTTGAACACCGCGGTGGCGACGGCCGAATTGATGATCGGCGTCGTGTTGGACAGCATGTTGGGGACGGTCTCGAGGAGCTGGGTGTTGGCGTCGGCCAAGGTCAGCCCTCCAAAGAGCATGGCCAAGATGCCGCCAGCCAGACCCGCGATGAGCATGTCCACCTTGGCGACCAGGAGACCTATGACGACGATCAGGGGGATGACGACGACGAACGCCATGAACCCCTCGGGGGCGGGCGCCATTCCACCGGTATCCGCGAATGCCGAGACGGCGAACACGAAGAACGTTGGGATGGCAAAGGCAAGGCCTGCAAGCGCTTTCTTCAGTGAGCCTTTCATTTCCTCTCCTTTTCAGAACGAAACGCGAACACGTGATGACGAGGTACCTCCTCCTCCCTGCTCGGTGCCGAAATCAGCGCGCCGGGCATCGAGGCCGCCGCATATCAAGGGAGCCGTCGTCGAGACCCATTCGAAACCGGAGAGATCCACCGGCCTCCCGCGAAGGGCGGGGCGCCACTTGAAGGGCTCGAGGGGACAGAGCCCGTGAAGCGACGATATCCCTCGTCATGGGCGACAAAGGTCCCTTTGTTTTTCGAAGATTGAACCATCACGATGGTGGGAATACATTTCCCCAGCGGCTAATGTTTCGTCGACTTTTTTTACCGTTAAGAACATGCTTCGGAGTAGGAGGACAGGTAGGCTGTGTGATAACGCGCAAAGGAGCATGCATGAACGTACGCGAGGCCCTGTCACTCCCCTCTTTTGAGAATGCGAGAGTCATCGCCGGATCGGCGGGGCTCGATCGCGAGCTGTCGAGCGCCATGGTCCTCGAAGCCGTCGACATCGAGAACTGGGGCAAGCAGGGGCAACTCATCATCACCAGCTTCTTCGCCATCCAAGAGCTCACCGAGGCCGAGATCTCGCGCTTCTTCCGAACGATGAGCTCGATCGGGATCGCCGCCGTCGCCTTCAAACCCGAGCGGCTGCTCCCCACTGCCCCTCAGCACGTCATCGAGCTCTGCAACGATTTCGACATGCCGCTCATCGAGCTCGCGCCCAAGACCATCTACGAGTCGATCATGCTCGACATCCTCGGGCACGTCCTCGACTCCAACCTCACCCTGCTCAACCGATTCTTCGACGCGCACCGTCATATGATGGCGCTCGCACTCAAGCAGCCATCGATCTCCTACATCCTCAACACGCTCAAGAACACGCTCCGCACCGACGTGAGCTACCTCGACACCACCCGCGATCGCCGCTTGGGAACCGATCCCGAGCTCGCGAGCTTCACAGCCTATTCGCTCGCGCGACGCGATCCGAGCTCGTTCCAAACGCACGCATACTTCGACGCCACGCTGTTCTTCAACAGGGAGGACGAGGCCCTGACCGGTGATATCGAGCACATCGAGAAGGCCCTGGCCGTGCGCATCCCCAGCTCCGACGGGATCGACTACTTCCTACTGGTCCATGAATCGGAGGTCGAGCTCACACCGCTCGATATCATGACCATCGAGAACATCGTCAGCCTCATCCAGATGGAGATCCTCAAACAAAACGCCATCAAGCAGAAGCTGTTCTTCCAAAACAACAACGCCGTCCACGACCTGCTGCTCGACCGATACGGCTCATCGGAGCGCATCGACGCCGCCCTCGCGATGCTCAGCATCGACGAGTACCCCTTCTACGAGGTCATGCTCGTCCGCGTGTGTCTCGTCGACTCCGCCGACATCGATCGGATCGACGAGCTCCAGCAAGCCATCCGCCGACGGATCCGCAGCACCTATCCCGGGATCGCCTATTTCATCAACAACGACCGACTCGTCTTCCTCCATAACTTCAGAAGCCCGCTCACGGGGATCAGCCTCGATGTGGTCCAGTCCGTCCTGGAACAGCTCCACGCCTCGTCGACGCTGCCCCTCTTCACCCACCTGGTCACGCTGAGCAGCACCGTCGATCGATACTCACTCGCCCGGGCCAACAGCGAGGTGCTCAACGTCTACCGCCTGTTCGACGGAGCCGCGCACGTCAACCGCTCCGTCCGCTTCGAGGATCTGGGCATCTACAAACTCCTGCTCAAAGCCGACGACCTCTCTCAGCTCTCCGAATACCTCGATCCAAGGATCATCGCGCTCGAGGGAAGCAACCCCGACATCTTCGACACGCTCGTCCGCCTCTGCGAGAACGGCTTGGATTACTCCAAGACCGGCGAGGATCTCTTCATCCATCCCAAGACAGTCCGCTATCGCGTCGATCGCGCCAAGAAGAACCATGGGATCGACATCAAGGATCCCGACGACTTCTTGCAGGTGATCCTCACCAGCAAGATCCTGGCGCTCGGTCGTGAGAGCTGACGCCGCAGCCCCGCCGCCCCACATCCCCTCGGAAAGAGACCCCCATGTGCGACATGCTGACGATCCATACGCCGCTGCCCTCCCGCGACCGCCACGTTGCGGTGTTCTACCTGCATGGAGGTGGCCTGCTCTACGGTGAGCGCGACGATCTCCCGGCCCCTTACGTGCAGATGATGCTCGAGGCGGGATACACCCTCGTGTGCGCCGACTACCCCCTCGCCCCCGAGGCCCCGCTTCCCGAAATCGTCGACGCGGTCTTCGATCTGTGGCGCTCCTCTGTTGGATCACGCCTCTTGTCGGGCGAGTTTGCGGGGCATTTCCTCTTCGGGCGCTCGAGCGGAGCCCATCTCGCTTTGCTCCTCGCACGGGAGATCGCGCGTCGCGAGACGGACCAGCGGCTGCAGCCCCTTGGCGTCCTCGACTTCTATGGCTACCACGATCTGGCCGATGCCGCGTTTCATGACCCCGCTAGGGCATACCTATCGCTACCCGAGGTTCCGCGCACGCAGATAGCTCGCTTCCTCCACGCGCCATCGCCCATCGTCACCTCTGGCCCCAAGCCCCTGCGCTTCAACCTCTATGTTCACGCCCGGCAGCACGCTGGAGCATGGATCGAGCTCTTGGGACTCGACGGGAGCGAGCCCCGGCGAGACGTGGAGGCCTGGTCGCTCTCCGACGACGACATCGCCGCGCTGCCGCCGCTTTTCATCTGCGCGAGTACCGACGACGAGGACGTCCCCTATCGCATCTCAAAGACGCTCGCGCGGGCTGCCCGCGCGGCGGTGATGAAGACCGTCTACTACCTCCCCCACGATTTCGACCGCGATCTTACCAAACCCGACGGTCGGACGGTCTATGGCCAGGCCTTGGACTGGATGGCTCGACGCCTCGGATAATGGGACGGCAGCGGAGCGTGCGTCATCATCGCCACGCCACCCGGAACCGACATGCGAGGGGCTCCCGCGATATCGCAGGAGCCCCTCGTCCCTCTCTTTTGGGCCTTGGCGCTATGCCCGAGCCTCGATGCGCTCGACCACGCGTGCGCGGAACCGATCGGCCTGCTCGCCGTTGAAGATGTCGTAGGCGCAGAAGACGCCCTCGACGCCATCGAGCTCGACCATATCGGCTGCCTCGGTCTCCGTGGCCGCCAGCTTGATCCGATCCGGATCGATCCCCGCGAGAAGCAGTCTCAGCAGAAGGTCGTCGGAGTTGGCCCCCTGAACGATGACCTGCTTGATCTGGGGGTCGGCAAGGTACTCAAAATCCGCCTGATAGTACCATCCGGTATACTCGGTCTTCTTTGGATTGGTCGCCAGGTAGTAGTCGGCCAGCATGAGCGCGACGACCTTGGGCCCCGGCTCACGACAGATCGTCGCAAGCGCCGTCGAGGTCGCGGTGCTGTTCTCGCCCTTCGAGGCGGTGTTGACGAGACGGATGCCCCCCTGTTCGATCTCGCTGAAGCGCGCGGCGGTGATGTTGACCTCGCCGCTCGCCAGCGTGCGCTGCAGGTCCGTCGCGGGAACGCCCAGCTCGCGCGCGGCCACGAGGGCGGCGAGCAGGTTGTAGAGGTTGGTGATCGAGTAGGTGCCAATGTGGTAGGCGTACTCGGGGGCGACGCCGTCGACCTCATGGCAAAGCTCCCTGACCGTGAAGCTATGGCCGTCGACGTCGACCTCCGTCACCAGATAGTCGGGGGCGGGGTTCTCGAACCCGCAGCTCGCGCACCGCGCCTTGCCCAGATGGCGCAGATGGCACCACTCGTACTCAAGATGCCCGCCGCATTCCGGGCAGGCGGTCAGATCGCACACGATGCCCTCGGGCCCTTCAAGGTCGCCCGGCATATGGTCGATCGAGAAATAGGTTCGATGCGTGGCCTGGGGAGCCAGACGACAGGAGATGAGATCGTCGGCGTTGAGGATGAGGTGGGTTCCCTCGGGGACGCTCGCATCGATCACGCCGAAGATGTAGTCGGGGTTGGCGTTGCGTGTGAAGTTGTCGCGATACAGGTTCACGACGAGCAGGATGTCGGGGTGCATGTGGGGAAGCACGCGTCGGCAGGACAGCTCGTCGAGCTCCATGCAGGCGACCTCGTTACGCGGGGAGCCGGATAGGGAGGCCCCTTTTATCAACGAGCTCTCGATACCGGTGATGATGTTGCCACCGGCCCTGTTGGTCACCAGGTCGAAACCGTTGGCGAGCAGGATGTCGTCGAGCAGGTTGGACGTCGTCGTCTTCCCGTTGGTCCCCGTGACGAAGACCGTCTTGCCCGGCTTGGGGACACGCGCCAGGAAGTCGGGGCAGATGGCCTCGGCGACGGTGCCGGGGACCTGGCCGCCGTTCCTACGCGCGGCCTTGAGCGCGGTCGCAGCCATCTTGCCAGCGGCGAGTGCCATGTAGAATCGGGGCGACCTTCCGGTCGATGCGTTCGTGCTCACGATGACGAACCTCCTTAATCGCGCAAGGTGGCGCGTCTAGATATCCATACCGGGGACGGCGAAGTCCTTGACGCGCTGCGCATAGGCGCGCTCGGCGACCTCGGCATGTGCGAGATCGGCCCCCTCCTCGCCCATCTGTGCGAGAAGCCAGCGGGTGAAGGGAGGGTTGACGGGGAGCAGCGGGCCCAAGAACCAGGTGGCGATGAGGTTCCGGCGACGGAAACCCTCGCGCGAGCTCTTCTTATTGAGCCCGAAGCCCTGCTCGAGCTCGCAGAAGGCGCATGAGGAGTTGTCGCCCTCCATCTGCGTGAACTGCATCTTGAAACCGACGACGTCGATGGACTCGGCACCCGGCTCGGGCGTGAAGCGGCCCAGCCCCACGCCGGTGAAGCGCTGGGGCGTGAGCTGGTGCGTGACGAAGTTGAAAAGGCCGAGCCCGGTGATGCCACGGCCCTCGGGGGTCACGATCATGTTGCCGAGTAGCTCGGCCGCGTTCCCCGTGAAGAGCATGGGCGTCCCCGCATCCACGAGCCGCTCGATCCGGTCCCGATGCGGCATGAGGGCCTCGAGCGCGCGCACCTGCTGGCGCTCGGTCATGCCGCAGAGCAGGACGAGCGCGAGATCGTCGCGCGTGACGAAGGCCGGCTCGTCGCCAAACGCCGTCTCGATGAAGGTCGCGTTGGGAAGGCACGCCCTGAGATACATGGCGTTGCCGTTATCGCCGGCCTGGTTGCCAAACTCGGGATAGAGTATCTCGATCGTTGTCTGGGCCATGCGGCACCTCCTGTCGGTTGCGTTTCCCGTGCAATTATCCAACATGCCCCGCCCCCCGGCAACCACGCCCCATGCGCTCTGCACGAGCTCCCCGCCACCCGCTGCCCGAGCCCCGCTGCCGCGCAGCAGCCGCTCGGCAGCCGCACGGCCGACACGCGATGGTGACTGTGCGGACAGAATTCAGTGCGAAAACGTCCGCACAGTCACCATCGCGCCGCCGGATGGGCCGCAGCCGGGTGGGCCTCTCATCAAAAACAGTGGGGCCCCGGAGGGGTCCCATGGACGGACATCCCACAGCTGCGATTGCAGCAGGACGTCCGCCCTGGGCCCTCCGGGGCCTCACGATCGGTCAGACCGAGCTGGCTGGAAGCCTTACGCCTCGTTGTAGAGGGCCTTGAGCTTCACCAGGTGCTTATAGCGCTCCATGGCAGCCTGCTCGTTGGCGGCGAAGAGCTCCTCGGCGCGGTCAGGGAAGGAACGCGTCAGCGAGGCGTAGCGAGCCTCGTTCATCAGGAACTCCTGATAACCGCCCGCGGGCTCCTTGGAGTCGAGCGAGAACCTCTTGCCCTCCTCGGCAGCCGGGTTGAAGCGGAACAGGTTCCAGTACCCGCACTCGACGGCCTTCTTCATCTCGGCCTGGCAGTTCTGCATGCCGCCCTTCTTGATGGAGTGCATCTCGCAGGGGCTGTAGCCGATGATCAACGACGGGCCATCGTAGGCCTCGGCCTCCTGGATGGCCTTGAGCGTCTGGGCGGGGTTGGCGCCCATGGCGACCTGAGCCACATACACGTAGCCGTAGCTCATCGCGATCTCGGCGAGGCTCTTCTTCTTGATGGCCTTGCCGGATGCGGCGAACTGGGCAACCTGTCCAAGATTGGACGCCTTGGAGGCCTGGCCGCCGGTGTTGGAGTAGACCTCGGTGTCGAAGACGAAGACGTTGACGTCGTTGCCGGAGGCCAGGACGTGGTCGAGGCCACCGAAACCGATGTCGTAGGCCCAGCCGTCGCCGCCGAAGATCCAGAAAGACTTCTTGGTGAGGAACGCCTTGTCGGCGAGGATGGCCTTTGCCTTGTCGCAACCGCACGCCTCGAGCTGCTCGATATAGGCCGCGGCAGCCGTCTTGGATGCGTCGGCGTCATCGCGGGCGTCGAGCCACGCCTGGGCGGCGGCCTTCAGCTCGTCGGTGGCGCAGTCGCTGGCCATGAGCTCCTCGGTCTCGACGACGAGCTTGCCCTGGACGGCCTTGTAACCAAGCTCCATGCCCAGGCCGTGCTCGGCGTTGTCCTCGAAGAGGGAGTTGTTCCATGCGGGGCCATGGCCGTCCTTGTTGGTGCAATACGGCGCGGTCGCGGCGGGGTTGCCCCAGATGGAGGAGCAGCCGGTGGCGTTGGAGATGAACATGCGATCGCCGCAAACCTGGGTGACCAGGCGGGCGTAGGCCGTCTCGGCGCAGCCGGCGCACGATCCGGAGAACTCGAGGAGGGGCTGCTTGAACTGGCTGCCCTTGAGGTTCTTGGAGATCATCTCCGGCTTCTCGGAGACGTTGGCCACGCAGTAGTCGAAGGTCTTCTGCTCGACGAGCTCGCCCTCGGCCGGAACCATGGTGAGGGCGTCCTTCGGGCAGACCTTGGCGCAGTTGGTGCAGCCCATGCAGTCGAGCGGGCTGATGGCCATGGTGAACTTGTAGCCGGTGTTCTTGGGGATCTTCACATCGAGCGTGCGCATGGTCTCGGGCGCGTTGGCGACCTCGTCCTCGGTGAGCGCGAACGGGCGGATGGTCGCGTGCGGGCACACATAGGCGCACTGGTTGCACTGGATGCACTTGGACTCGTCCCAATGCGGCACCATGACGGCGACGCCGCGCTTCTCGTAGGCGGAGGCGCCGAGCTCGAACTGGCCATCGACGCATCCCATGAAGGCGGAGACGGGCAGCGAGTCGCCGTCCATGCGGGCGATGGGCTCCATGAGCTCCTTGACCTGCTTGGCGATGGCGCTCTTCTCCTCCTCGCTGAGGATCGGGGCAGCCTCGTCGGCGGCGTCGGCCCAGTCAGCCGGAACGTCGAGCTTCTTGAAGGCGGTGGCGCCGGCATCGATCGCCTTGTGGTTGGCGTCGACGATGGCCTGGCCCTTCTTGAGGTAGGACTTGGTGGCGGCGTCCTTCATGTACTGGAGCGCCTCCTCCTGCGGAAGGACGCCAGCCAGCGCGAAGAATGCGGACTGGAGGACGGTGTTGGTGCGCTTGCCCATGCCGACCTGCTGGGCAAGGTCGATCGCATCGATCAGGTACACCTTGATGTCGTTCTTGGCGATGTAGCGCTTGGCATTCGCGGGCATGTGGGAGGCGAACTCCTCGGGCGTCCACTGGCAGTTGACCAGGAACGTGCCGCCCGGCTTGACGTCGCGGACCATCTTGAAGCCCTTGACGATGTAGCTGGGGTTGTGGCAAGCGACGAAATCGGCCTTCGTGACATAGTACGGGGAGCGGATCGGGGAGTCGCCGAAACGCAGATGCGAGACGGTCACGCCGCCGGTCTTCTTGGAGTCGTACTGGAAGTAGGCCTGGACGTACTTGTCGGTGTGGTCGCCGATGATCTTGATCGAGTTCTTGTTGGCGCCCACGGTGCCATCGCCGCCAAGGCCCCAGAACTTGCACTCGATGGTGCCGGGCGCGGCGGTGTTGGGAGCATCCTCGGCCTCGGGGAGGCTGAGGTTGGTGACATCGTCCACGATGCCCACGGTGAACTCGCGGCGCGGAGCGTCGGCCTTGAGTTCCTCGTAGATGGCGAAGGCGGAAGCGGGCGTGGTGTCCTTGGAACCCAGGCCGTAGCGACCGCCGATGACGGTGATACCCGTGCGGCCGGCCTCATAGAGAGCGGAGACGACATCCTGATAGAGGGGCTCGCCGATGGAGCCCGGCTCCTTGGTGCGATCCATGACGGCGATCTTCTTGACCGTCTCGGGAAGCACGTCGACGAAGTGCTTGATGGAGAACGGACGGAACAGGCGGACCTTCACGAGGCCGACCTTCTCGCCATGCGCGTTGAGGTAGTCGATGACCTCCTCGAGCACGTCGCAGAACGAGCCCATGCAGACGACGACGCGATCCGCATCCGGAGCGCCGTAGTAGTTGAACAGACCGTAGTCGGTCCCGAGCTTGGCGTTGATCTTGCCCATGTACTCCTCGACGACGGCGGGGAGCTCATCGTAAACCGTGTTGCAGGCCTCACGATGCTGGAAGAAGATGTCGCCGTTCTCATGGCTGCCGCGCGTGTGCGGATGCTCGGGGTTGAGGGCGTGATCACGGAACGCCTGGACCGCATCCATGTCGCACATCTCGGCCAGATCGTCATAATCCCACGTGGCGACCTTCTGGATCTCGTGCGAGGTGCGGAAGCCGTCGAAGAAGTTGAGGAACGGCACCTTGCCCTTGATGGCCGAAAGGTGGGCAACCGGCGAAAGGTCCATGACCTCCTGGACGTTGCCCTCGGCGAGCATGGCGAAACCGGTCTGGCGGCAGGCCATGACGTCGGAGTGGTCACCGAAGATGTTGAGCGCGTGCGTGGCGACGCAGCGGGCCGAGACGTGGAACACGCCCGGCAGGCCCTCGCCTGCGATCTTGTACATGTTCGGGATCATGAGCAGCAAGCCCTGGGACGCCGTGTAGGTGGTGGTCAGGGCGCCGGCCCCAAGCGAACCATGGACGGTTCCCGCGGCGCCTGCCTCGGACTCCATCTCGACGACGTTGACGGGCGTGCCGAAGATGTTCTTCATGCCCTGCGCGGCCCATTGGTCGACATGGTCAGCCATGGGACTGGACGGCGTGATCGGGTAGATACCCGCCACTTCGGTGAACGCATACGATACGTATGCGGCGGCCTCGTTGCCGTCCATAGACTTGAACTTACGCGCCATATACCCCTCTCCTCTCGTGTGGGTGTACATGCTTCCGGAGACATCGCCTCCGGCCTTTGCACTATACGGGCTCCGCGAATGCGGACCAACCCTGGCGGATACAATCCCCATGCAGGTTTCATTGTACTCCCGCGAGAGCGCCCATCACGTGAGTTCTCAGGCTAAATGAGATCGGGTCGGCGCGTCTAGCCAACCACGCAGCTAATGAGCTGCTTTGTTTCCGTTCATTCATTTTTCTCTACGGCCCTCGAGGGTCGTATGCGATGTCGACCGACACCCCCAATGTCAAAATCGTCTGCCTCAGAACTGCAAAACAAGGGCTATGTACGAGTCCTCCCGACAACGCGTGAGCAAGACAGGATTCGCTCCACCCATCAACAGGCATTATGCCAATGGGGAGGGCTCCCGAATGGGCCCTCCCCGCGAGAAGTCGTACATAACCCCGTTTAAACAGCGCGCAGGACCGAGAACATGGATTTGGGAGCCCAAGGCGCCCCGGACCACGATGGGGCGGGGCCGACCCAACGCCTCCCGTCCGCATCCACGGGTCGAGCGGAGGCGCTAATGGCCCACGCCGCGACCAAGATCCTTCGCCACGCTGTCGACGTCGCGGCAGGCGGGGCATTTCCCCGTCGAGCACGATCCGCTGCTCGGGCAGCTGGAGCACGTACCCTTGCGCTTCGTATGAACGACCACCGCGACGACCGCGACTCCGATGATCGTCAAGATCGCGATATCGACAACAGACACGTCCATCCTCCCCTCATCAGGCCTTCGCACCAGCATACGACTCGGAGGCGGCACCCGCATCGATATCCTCGCCCATGGCACCGCGAGGCATGGGACGGAAGAGCTGGAACAGCATCAGGGCGCACAGAACCACCGCGACGATCGTCCAGAATCCAAAGACACCCTGCGTCGCCAGATAGAACTGGTTGATGAGGAGCCCGACGACCCAGGCGAAACCGCACTCGTAGCCCAGCGCGATGGCGGTCCACTTGGCCGACCCCATCTGGGCACGGATCGTTCCCATAGCCGCGAAGCACGGAGCGCACAGCAGGTTGAACGCGCCGAAGGCCATGATGGCGCCGACGTGGGGGAACATAGCGGCGAACGCGCCCCACAGGCTGGGATCGGTCTCAGTCGCACCGGAGACATGGAGCATCGTGGCCGCAGTCGAGACGACGTTCTCCTTGGCGACAAGACCCATGAACGACATCGCGCTCGCCTGCCAGGAATCGAATCCCAGCGGAGCGAAGATCCCAGCGACGACGCCTCCGACCATGGCGAGGAGCGACTGGTCCATGAAGTCCTCGGCACCATCGGTCAGAACAGGGAGGAAGCCGAATGCGCCCTCATGGAAGCCGAAGTTGGAAAGGAACCAGACGACGACGGTGGATGCGAAGATGATCGTGAACGCCTTCTTGATATAGGCGCCGACGCGCTCCCAGACATGCAGCCACCAAGAACGCAGCGAGGGGAGATGGTAGCTCGGAAGCTCCATGACGAACGGGGTGGGGCGGCCGGCGAAGATCTTGGTCTTCTTGAGCATGATGCCCGAGACGATGACCGCCGCGACGCCCAGGAAGTAGAAGAGCGGGGCGATCCAGCGCGCCTCGGCCGTGCCGACGAGGGCGCCCATGAGCAGCGCGATGATGGGGAGCTTAGCTCCACAGGGAATGAAGGTGGTGGTCATGACCGTCATGCGACGATCCTTCTCATTCTCGATCGCCTTGGTCGCCAGCACGCCTGGCACGCCACAGCCCGTCGAGACGAGCATGGGGATGAACGATTTGCCCGAAAGCCCGAAGCGACGGAACACGCGATCCATCACGAACGCGACGCGCGCCATGTAGCCGCAGCCCTCCAGGAAGGAGAGGAGCACGAACAAGACGAACATCTGGGGGATGAATCCCAGGACCGCGCCGACGCCGGCAACGGCGCCGTCGACCACGAGGCCCGTGACCAGGTCGCTCGCCCCGATCGACTCCAACCACCCACCGACGGCCTCGGGGATGGAGGGCATTGCGGTGCCGAAGAGCTCCCACCCGTCACCGAAGAGGTTGTCATTTACCCAGTCGGTGCCGGCGGTGCCGAAGGTCGAGATGGCAAGCCAATACACCGCGAACATGACGGCGAAGAAGATCGGCAGGCCGAGTACGCGATTCGTGACGATGCGATCGATCCTCTCGGAGACACTCAGGCTCGCGGGAGCCCTCTTCACGCACTCGTCGACGATATGCGCGATGGCGGCGTAGCGCTCTGAGGCGATGATGGACTCCGCGTCGTCATCGCAAGCGGCCTCGCAGTCCGAGACCAGGCAGCCGATCTTCTTGAGGTCGCTCGGGGAGAGGCCGAGGGCGGCAGCGGCATCCGCGTCGCGCTCGAAGAGGCGCACCGCGTAGTAACGGAGGTTGGATGCGGCCATCGAGGGGACCTGATCGGCGATCTTGGAGATGACATCTTCGATGGAGGCGTCGAAGGCGACCGGGGCGCGATGCGGGCGCTCCTGCGCCGCGCGGCGGGCCGTGTCGATCAGCTCATCGATGCCGCTGCCCTTGAGCGCCGAGATCATGACGACGGGGCAGCCGAGACGCCCGGAGAGCTTGTCCGCATCGATGCGATCCCCGGACTTCTGGACAAGGTCGGCCATGTTGAGGGCCACCACGACGGGCGCACCCGTCTCGAGGACCTGAAGCGCCAGATAGAGATTGCGCTCCAGATTGGTGGCATCCAAAACCTGGATGACCACGTCGGGCTCGCCGCTCATCAAATGGTCGCGAGCCACGCGCTCCTCCGGGCTATAGGGGGACAGGGAGTAGATGCCGGGCAGGTCCGTCAGGACCACATTGCGATCCGACTTGAGACGCGCCTCCTTCTTCTCCACCGTGACGCCCGGCCAGTTGCCAACATAGCCGTTCTGACCCGTCAAAAGGTTGAATAACGTGGTTTTGCCGCAGTTCGGATTACCCGCCAGCGCGATATGGAGCTGAGAGTCTTCCATGGCTCCTCCTTTGGTGATCTGTCGCCTCGACCGCTCCAAACGGTCCGAGTCCTCTCTCGCTAAATGTTAGAAAAAGCTAACTTTTTGCTTATGACTGTGCCTCGAGCGGCTTATTTGACCTCGACGATCGCCGCCTCCTCTTTGCGGATCGAGAGCTCATAGCCCCTCACCCGGATCTCCACCGGGTCGCCCAGGGGCGCCACCCGCACCACCGTGAACTCAGTCCCCTTGATAAGGCCCAAGTCCATGAGATGGCGACGCAGAGCTCCCTGGCCATGAAGCCTCACGACCGCGGAGCGCTCGCCTACCGACACATCTCCCAAAGTTCTCATTCCTCTTCCTTTCCCGAAATCGCCTGCACCGCGGAGAGCGGGCGGCATCATGCCGTCCACATGCGCCACGGATACGTGCGACCTATTTGACAACAGATACTCAGATCGTCATGACCAATTGCGCGACCTTGGGATCGACGCCAAAGCGCGCGCCCTTCACCGCGACGATGACGTTCGGCCCATCGGAAACCACGCGCACGCTCGCGCCGACAACGAACCCGATCTCGACGAGATGCTTACGCATGGCTTCGTCGCCGCGGACGCGTGATACGGTGACGACCTCGCCAGCCCGGCGAAGCGACAGCGGCATGGCCGGGGCCTGAGCCCCACGCCCCCCCGACTCCGGGTTCGCGCGCCGGCCATCGTGAGCAGCGTTTCCAAAGCTCAGAACCGACAGACTCAGTTCCATGGCGACCTCCATGCCTCACACGCCATGGCAGCGGCTCGAAGCCCGTTCGAGCACGCGAAAGTTAACCATAGCTACCTTTCATTGGTAGACTACCATGCTGGCGAGCGAGTTGAAAGCAGAATGGGAAAAAAGTTAGCCTAGTCTTACAATTAGTTAGCTTCCACTAACATATTGCGCAAGGTCTTGTCCCGAATCTCAGCGAGGGCCCCGGAGGTGCGTGCGACGATTCAGGACAGGCAGGGGTCGACCGATATCCAAAATGCTGAGCTCGCGAACTGCAAAATGAAGGTAATGTACGAGTGGATCGTGAGAGACATGGGAAATGGGATGCCGAATCTCCCACCAACTGCGGTTTTCCATCGGATGGCACGGTCCTAAACGGCCTTTTGGACAACGACTCGTACATTAACCGCTTTTTGCAGCTGAGCGCCCCCTCTTTCTGGCAGTGGCGAATAGAGGCCCGCTTTTTGGGACACTTCCGCTTGGATTACGCAGCGCTGCGACGAAAGTGGCGCCGCGATTGGCGGTCCGAATCCCGCTCGACCGCATGAAAGGCAAGCAATTACAGCTTCGAGTGTTTTCCATGCCGACGAGCGCATAATGAAGCCCGGGGCGGGCGGC
>JAXDWR010000064.1:0-3150 GCA_034088265.1 Collinsella sp.
GGCCATCGGCACGGGTATGACCGCCACCGCCGATGACGCCCAGGAGGTCTGCGGCGCCGTGCGCGCGGCCCTCGCCGAGATGTTCGGTGACGAGCTCGCCTCCGGCATCCGCGTCCTCTATGGTGGCTCCGCCAAGCCCGGCAACATCGCCGAGCTCGTCGCCAAGGAGGATGTCGACGGCGCCCTCGTCGGCGGCGCCTCCCTCAAGGCCGCTGACTTCTCGGCCATGGTCGAGAAGGCGGGAGAGTAGTACATGGCTGAGCGTCACCTTCCCGCACTGCTCGTGATCATGGACGGCTTCGGCCTCGCCCCCGAGGGCGCGGACAACGCCGTCACCTCCGCGAGCACGCCGTTCCTCGACTCCCTCTATGCCGACTACCCCCACACCACCCTGGGGGCCTCCGGCGAGGATGTCGGCCTTCCCGACGGCCAGATGGGCAACTCCGAGGTCGGGCACCTCAACATCGGTGCCGGCCGCATCGTGTTCCAGGAGCTCTCGCGCATCAACAACGCCATCAAGGACGGCTCGATCAAGGAGAACGAGGTCTTCACCAAGGCGATGGACGATGTCGCATCCGCTGGCAAGACCCTGCATCTCATGGGTCTCATGAGCCCCGGCGGCGTCCACTCCGCCCAGAAGCACTGCGAGGCGCTCGTCTCCCTCGCCGCCGAGCGCGGCGTCGAGCGCGTCCGCGTCCACTGCTTCATGGACGGCCGCGATGTCGATCCGCAGTCCGGCGCCGGCTACGTCGCCGAGCTCGTCGACTTCCTCGCCAAGGTCTCTGCCGAGACCTCCTGCGACGCCCGCGTCGCCACGGTCGAGGGCCGTTACTGGGCCATGGATCGCGACAACCGCTGGGAGCGCATCAAGATCGCCTACGACGTGATCACCAAGGCCTCCACCGATGAGACCGATCCGGTCGAGGGGATCAAGGCCTTCTATGCCAAGGACCCCCGCGGCGATGAGTTCGTCGATCCCTTCGCGTGCCACAACGAGGGCGTCGCGTCGGGCGATGCGGTCATCTTCTTCAACTTCCGTCCCGACCGCGCCCGCCAGATGACCCGTGCCTTCACTGAGGCGGGTTTCGAGGGCTTCGATCGCGAGGTCGTCCCGGCCCTCTCGCATTTCGTGACCATGACCGAGTACGACCCGACCTTCGATGTCGAGGTCGCTTTCCCCAAGACCTTCCCCGATGGCGTCCTGGCCGATGTCATCGCCGAGGCCGGTCTCAAGCAGCTCCACACCGCCGAGACCGAGAAGTACGCCCACGTGACGTTCTTCCTCAACGGCGGCATCGAGGAGCCCAAGGAGGGGGAGGAGCGCGTCCTCGTCGCCTCGCCCAAGGTCGCGACCTATGATCTCAAGCCCGAGATGAGCGCCCCCGAGGTCACCGAGAAGCTCGTCGCCGCGATCGCCGAGGATCGAGCCGACTTCTACATCGTCAACTTCGCCAACTGCGACATGGTCGGCCATACGGGCGTCTTCGACGCCGCTGTGGCCGCGGTCGAGGCTGTCGACCGCGCGCTCTCGCAGGTCATCCCGGCCATCCTCGATAAGGGTGGCTTCGCCCTCATCACCGCCGACCACGGCAACGCCGACCACATGTTCGACGTCGATGACGACGGCGAGAAGCATCCCTTCACGGCGCACACCACCAACCGCGTGCCGTTCATCGTCGTCGACTCCAGCGCCAAGCTGCTCGGTGTCGAGGATGCGCGCCTCTCCGACATCGCCCCTACGATGCTGTCCCTCGCGGGCCTCGAGCCCTCTCCGCAGATGACGGGCCGCGTGCTCGCCTCCGAGGAGTAAGGGGAGACCATCGAAGCGTCCGGTGGGACCGCGTATCGATTCCCAAAGGGCCCCGGTCATGCTTGGCCGGGGCCCTTCACTTTGTGGGTCCTGGGCGATTTGGAGGCTATTTCAACATGGCCGCGCCGCCTGCATGCCCATATATGCTAGGATATCGAGGCGTACGTGAAGGTCACATCTCTAGGGGGTCCCCATGGGTCCGTTCCAGATCATCCTCTTTGCCATCTGGGTTCTTTCCACTCTGGCGCTCATCGCGCTCGTCCTCATGCATTCCGGCAAGGGGACCGGCGTCTCCGATATGATCGCGAGCTCTCTCTATAACTCCAGTGCCGCCACCGGCGTCATGGAGCAGAATCTCGATCGACTCACGGTCATCGTCGCCGTCGTCTTCTCCGTCACCGTCGTGCTCTGCATGTTCTTCTTCCCGCAGGGGATCGTCGGTCTGTAAGACCCCCTCGACAACTGACTCCATCAGAAGGGGCCCGCTTCATGCGGGCCCCTTTCCTTTTGTCGATGTATTCGAAGATGAGATAAATAACATATCGGTATATATCCGACAACAATAAATCCGTGAATGGCACATGTCTATCATATAAACGGTAATCCGAAAATGATATAGAGAAAAAATCAGAAGTTCGTCAACTCTTCAACACAAAATAGCTATAATCATACAAAATGTGTTCCGATTGCGCTGGCAAGCGAACGCATGAGTACAGGAGAGGGAAGTTGAGTTTAAGGAGGTTGGAGAGTTGGTAGGTATCGTTATCGCAAGCCATGGCGAGCTCGCGCCTGGAATCAAGCAGGCAGGCAGCATGGTCTTCGGCGAGCAGCCCAACGTCGGCGCGGTTTCCCTGATGCCGAGCGAGGGCCCTGGCGACATCCGTGCCAAGATCGAAGAGTGCGTCTCTTCCTTCGACGATCAGGATCAGGTTCTGATCCTGGCTGACCTTTGGGGAGGCACGCCGTTCAACCAGGCGAGCGCCGTCCTGGATGGTCATGAGGATTCCTGGGCGATCGTCACCGGCTTGAATCTGCCGATGCTGATCGAGGCCTATGCGTCGCGCATGTCCATGCAGACTGCGCACGAGGTCGCCGCCACGGTCCTCAAGACCGCTCGCGAGGGCGTTCGCATCAAGCCCGAGGAGCTCGAGCCCAAGGAGGAGGCGCCCGCCCAGGCCGCACCTGTGGCCGCCGGAGCTATCCCCGAGGGAACCGTGCTGGGTGATGGGCACATCAAGTACGTGCTCACCCGTATCGACACGCGCTTGCTCCATGGCCAGGTCGCCACGACGTGGACCAAGATGACCAAGCCCGATCGCATCATCGTCGTCTCCGACGCC
>JAXDWR010000065.1:0-24260 GCA_034088265.1 Collinsella sp.
GTTTTGATGGGATCGCGCAAATAGCGTCCGCGGCGAGATGCTTTTCGATCGGGGGGGCGCGTTTTGCGCCCCGCCGCTTCTTCAGGCACATTTAATGCCCGCGCACCGGGTTTCAGCCCACCGATATCCAAACTTGAGCGCCTCCGAGCTGCAAATCGGGGGAATTGTACGATCAGCGCTTCAAACGCCTCCCATCTCCCAATTGCCAACAGGCATTTTTCTGCCGCTGCAGTCCCGTTTTGGGAGCCCCTGGCCAAAAAGTCGTACATATCCTCGTTTTTACAGCTGCGAGCTCGCTCAAAATGGAGACCGACTCAACGATCCCCCTCCGATTCGGAAACACCCTTCATCAAGGGGCCAAGAGGGACGGGTCGCGCCTCAATGAGCTCACGCGCTCCTCGGCAAGCCCTGTCGGTCCCCATCCGCCCTCGTGTGCCATACATTCCACCCTCATGCCCGCATACGCATCCATGACGCGGGCATAGCGCTCCGCATCGAGAATCAATGAATCGATGGCGGATATATCGTGGGCATCCTTCTCGCGGGCGCTCAACGTCTTCTCCGCCCGAATCGCCTCAAGCGTCGAGCATCCAATCGACATCCCATGGGAGATCTTGCGAACCTCCACGTAATCCTCCTCCTTGAGCCCGGGAACGACTGCCTCCATCAGGGCCTCGAAACCATCGATCTCGCGAAGGAGGGCATTCCTCTGGTGAAGAGCCCCTCCGCTGAAGTGGAAGGGGCAGAAGCTCACCAGCACGCCTTCCAACATCGCATGGACCCCATAGTCGATGCCATCGTGGTTGCAGGCAAGGAAAAGCGAGTCGAGGGAAACGTCATACACCCCATCACGGTGCAACCAAGTCCGAAGGAGGTGCATATCATCCAGGCGGATACCGATATCCACGTCCCCATGAGGCCTTCCCGATTCACGGTCAAGGGCCACCCAGGGCACGAGCCCTCCCATCAGGTACGAGCGCCCTCCAAGACCTGGGGCCGTCAAGACGCGCATGGCCGCCGACCTTGCATGGTGGAAGCTACTCCCCCCGTGATAATCGATTAGCGCCGCTTTGGAGTGTGAGAGCGGGAGCACCATCACGGACTCGATTCCATCTCCCCCGACCTCGAAGAAGCCGAACCGTTCATAGAGGCGCATCGCCGGATTGGCTCGGTGGACGGAAAGTGATATGGCCGGAGCGCCTATATCTATAGCCCGGAGCAAAAGGGCCCTGATCAAGGATCGTCCGACGCCCTTCCCCCTATGGTCGGGCAAGACCGAGATGGCCAGCTCGGGCGTCTGGTCGTCAACGAATCCGAACCCTTTGAATCGCCGCATCCAAGCGATGCCAACGACAGCTCCACCCACCTCCGCACAGACCGCGCGGTCCTCGCGACGAGCGCCGAAATCCGAGACGTATGCGCGCAGCTCCGGCACAGCCAGGACCGAACGCGAAGGTTGCCGCTCTCCGGGGGCGACGAACAGGGCTTCATAGAGAAAAGAATCGAGCAGACCGTATTCGCAGGGCCTCAGATCCCTGATTTTCGACATGATGGTACCTCCATCCGATGGCGTTTGGTATTGCGCATATCGGTTAGAGGTCAGTCGTCATGCGAGCCTCCTGCAACGGGAGCACGATACCCATGAGTATAGGGCGCCGACCTATGTCACGTTTCCAAATTTGACGCCCTCGTGGCCAGACGGCATGTCGAAGGCGGCGAATAGGAGCAAATGCCCTCCCTGGGACCCACGGGAGGGGCGAAATCCAAATCGGAGTGGCTGCGAGCTGCAAAATGGGGGAAATGTACGAGTTGCCTCCCAAAAGAGCGCCAAAAGGACTCGATTCGATACAAAAAGCCCAGTTGGCCGTCGGACCATAGGCGCTCCGAAGAAGCAATGTCGTACAAAACTCCATTTTTACAGCGCGATGACCCCAAAAAATGGCCCCAGATCGACCGATCCGGAGCCATGGGGAAGATGGGCCTACTTCCCTTCCACCATGGAAAGGGAGATCTTGCCACGAGCGCGGTCCACATCGACGACCCAAACGGTCACGTTGTCCCCCACTGAGACGACATCGCTCGGGTGCCGAACGAAGCGCTTCGCCATCTTGGAGATATGCACAAGCCCGTCTTGATGGACCCCGATGTCGACGAAGGCGCCGAAGTCAACGACGTTTCGCACCGTCCCCTTGAGCTCCATGCCGACCTCGAGATCGTCGATGCTGCGCGCAGCCTGGCTGAACACGACTTCGGGGGCGTCGTCGCGCGGGTCGCGACCCGGCTTCTCGAGCTCGGAGACGATGTCGCGCAGCGTGGGAACGCCACAATGAAGCTCATCGGCGATACGTCCCAGGCTCCCGACACGCGCCGCCATGTCAGGGATGCCACTGCCGGAGAGCGAGGCGGGATCCAGGCCCGCGCGGCGCAGCAGTTCGCGTGCGACCCCATAGCTCTCGGGATGCACGCTGGTGGCGTCGAGGGGGTCGGATCCACCGGATATCCGCAGGAATCCAGCGCAGTTCTGATAGGTCTTGGGCCCGAGCTTGGGAACCTTCTTGAGTTGCTCCCTGTTGGAGAACGCCCCGTGCTCCTCGCGATACGCGACGATGCTTCGCGCAAGCGACCCCGTGATTCCCGAGACGTAGGACAGGAGGCTGGCGCTCGCGGTGTTGAGGTCGACGCCCACGCGATTCACCACGTCCTCGACCACGTTGCCCAGCGCGCGGGAGAGCTCCGCCTGATCGAGATCGTGCTGGTACTGGCCGACCCCGATGGACTGGGGAGGGATCTTGACGAGCTCCGCGAGGGGGTCTTGCAGTCGCCTTCCCAAGCTCATCGCCCCTCGCGTCGTCACGTCAAGGTCCGGATACTCCTCGCTCGCCAGCGCCGAGGCCGAGTACACCGAAGCACCCGCCTCGTTGACGATCGTGTAGCGCAGGTGCGGCGCCGACTCGGCTATGAAGGCCGAGACGACCTCCTCCGTCTCTCGGCTGGCGGTCCCGTTGCCCACGACGATGGTGTTGATGTCATGCTTCGCGACGAGGCGCGCGAGCTCACGCTTGGTGCCCGCCACATCGCGGCGCGGCGGGGTCGGATATAGGATCGTGTGATCGAGCAAGGCGCCGTATTCATCGAGGACCGCCACCTTACAGCCGGCTCGATACCCGGGATCGAGCGCGATCACGCGGGCCCCGCGTACGGGCCGCTGCAGAAGCAGGCCCTCCGTGTTCTTGGCGAACACTTTGATCGCATCAAGCTGCGCGCGGACGGTGAGGTCGACGCGGAGCTCTCTCTCGAGGGAAGGCGCCATGAGGCGCTTGTAGCCATCGGAAAGTGCCTCTTCCAGCACAGGCGCGAACGCGCCTCGGCGCCGCGGGTACCGACGCAGCAGACGGCCGGCGGCCTCGCCTGTGTCGACACGCACATGCACGCGCAGCTTGCCCTCGCGCTCACCACGATTCATGGCAAGCACCCGATGGTTGGGAATGGAGCGGGCGGGCTCGGAGAAGTTATAGTAGGGCTCATAGGGGGTGCGCTCGTCCGGATCGACCGCCGCCGACTCGAGCAGAGCGGTTGCCTGGGTGAACGACCTTAGGTCCGCGACGTTCTCAGGGTCCTCCGCTGCGAGCTCGGCGACGATGTCTCGCGCACCGGCCAGGGCCGCATCGGGCGTGTCGTAGCCCGCCTCAGCGTTGACGAACCCCCGCGCCTCGTCGAGCGGGTCCTTGGAATGGGCGGGCTGCATGAGGATGAGGTTGGCGAGCGGCTCGAGGCCCGCGTCGCAAGCCTTCGACGCCCTCGTGGCCCTCTTCTTGTGGAACGGCTTGTAGAGGTCCTCGACACGCTGGAGCACCGTGGCGTCCTCGATCTCCTGACGCAGCTCGGGAGTGAGCTTGCCCTGGAGGGCTATCAGCTGGAGGACATCGGACTTGCGCTGCTCGAGGTTGCGAAGATACGACAGGCGCTCGTCGAGCGAACGAAGGGCGACGTCGTCCATGCCACCTGTGATCTCTTTGCGATATCGGGCGATGAAGGGGATAGTCGCGCCCTCGTCGATGAGGTCGACCACCGCCTCGATGCGCTGGCGCCCCAATCCGAGCTCCGCGGCGAGGGAGCTGATGATGCGCTGACGCGTGAGAGCAGGATCCGGAGATTCGAAGACGATTCCAGATGAGGAGGGGCCGGGATCCGCATGGACGGGATCCGCGTGGGCGCTCGCCGGTCGGACGGATGGCGGCGTCTTGCTCACAGACGCACGTCGCTGCCGTGGCGCGGAGGGGTCCAGCGCCGCGACCATGTCCATGATGGCGGCCACATCGACACGTTGGGTATCTGCCATAGGTGCGATCTCCTATCGTCCATCTTTCGGGCATACCATCCTACACGACGGCACGCGCCCGTCGAGCATCACGGTGCGGCGCACGCTACAATGACGCAAATCCCACAGCCTGAAAGGAACCCCTCATGCACAGAATCATGTTCGTATGCCACGGCAACATCTGCAGGAGCACCATGGCCCAGTTCGTCTTCGAGGACCTCGTTCGCAAGGCGGGGCGAGAGGACGAGTTCATCGTGGACTCGGCGGCGACCTCACGTGAGGAGATCGGCAATCCCCCGCACCATGGGACCGTCTCCAAGCTGCGCGAGGTCGGCGTGCCCATCGGACGGCATCGGGCCAGGCAGATCGCCCGCGCCGAATACGACGACTGGGACCACATCGTGTACATGGATGGCGAGAACGAGCACGGCCTCATGCGCATCCTCGGCGGGGACCCGCAGGGCAAGTGCTCTCGGCTGCTCGATTTCGCGGGGGCGAATCGCGACGTCGCCGACCCGTGGTACACCGGTGACTTCGACGCGACCTACCGAGACGTCCTCGCGGGCTGCACCGCCCTGCTCGACCAGCTCGCTTAAAGCCAGAGCATCCTACTCCCCTCCCGAGATGAAAAAATCGGGGCCGCCGCGCGCCTTTTGACTCGCGGCGGCCCCGATTCGTCCAAGGGGTGGGTCTCCTAGAACTCGACGTTGCCGAACTCGGAGAGACGCAGCTCCTTGTTGTGATCCGTCGCCCAGTCGATGTTCCAGGGGCTGGTGAAGAGCAGGAGCTTGCCACCGCGCATATCCTCGACGCGAAGGGTGTCGCGCGTGAGCGAGAGGCCGGGGATGTCGATCGTCCCGGGCTCGTTGACGATCCAGCGGATATCCGTGTAGGGAAGCGCCTGCCTGCGCACCTCGACGTGGTACTCACTCTTGAGGCGCTGCTCGAGCACCTCGAACTGGAGCGTGCCCACCACGCCCACGATGACGCTCTCCATGCCGGCCCCGAGCTCGCGGAAGATCTGGATGGCTCCCTCCTGGGCGAGTTGCTCCATGCCCTTGACGAACTGCTTGCGCTTGAGGGTGTCGACCTGCGTGACGCGAGCGAAGAGCTCGGGTGCGAACGTGGGGATGCCCGCATATTGGACGCGCTCCTTGCCGGCGCAGATGGTGTCGCCGATAGAGAAGATGCCCGGATCGAAGAGCCCGACGATGTCGCCCGCGTAGGCTTCGTCGACGATCGCGCGGTCGTCGGCCATCATCGCCGTGCCCGTGGCGAGCTTGATCTTGCGTCCGCCTTGGACGTGGAACGCCTCCATGCCGCGTTCGAACCGTCCCGAGCAGATACGGACGAACGCGATACGGTCGCGGTGGTTCTTGTCCATGTTCGCCTGGATCTTGAAGACGAAGCCGGAGAAGTCTTCGCGCGTGGGATCGACCGGCTCGCCCGTGAGGGAGTCCGTGTGGGCCGAGGGGCCGGGCGCCAGGCGCAGGAAGTCCTTGAGGAAGGGCTCGACGCCGAAGTTGGTGAGCGCAGAGCCGAAGAAGACGGGCGAGAGCTTGCCCGTGAGCACGGCATCGAGGTCGAACTCGCTATCGGCCCCGTCGAGGAGCTCGATGTCGTCCATGAGGACGCGATGGTTATCCTCGCCGATCAGATCGGTGAGGGCCTCGTCCCCCAAATGCGCCTCGACCTCGGCGACCTTCTTGGTGCCGTTGGCGCGGCCATCGCCCTCGAAGGCGATGACGGTCCGGCTCGCACGGTCGAAGACGCCGCGGAAATCGCGCCCGTTGCCGATGGGCCAGTTCATGGGATAGGTGCTGATCCCCAGGACGTTCTCGACCTCCTCCATGAGGTCGAAGGGATCGCGCGTCTCGCGATCCATCTTGTTCACGAAGGTGAAGATGGGAATCCCGCGCATCGCGCAGACGCGGAAGAGCTTCTTGGTCTGGGCCTCGACGCCCTTGGCGCCGTCGATGACCATGACGGCCGCGTCGGCGGCCATGAGGGTGCGGTAGGTGTCCTCGGAGAAGTCCTGGTGGCCCGGGGTGTCGAGGATGTTGACACAGCATCCGCCATAGGTGAACTGAAGGACGGAGGAGGTGACCGAGATGCCGCGCTGCTTCTCGATGTCCATCCAGTCCGATACCGCATGGCGCGCGCTCGCCTTGCCCTTGACGGAGCCAGCCGACTGGATGGTGCCGGTGTAGAGCAGGAGCTTCTCCGTGAGCGTGGTCTTTCCCGCGTCGGGGTGCGAGATGATGGCGAACGTCCGGCGACGCATGATTTCCTCGGATGCGAGCGGCATGCGGGAGGCTCCTTTCTCAGATGTCCAAACGCCCCAATGCACGCATTCGGGCAGCTACGGTATTGTAGCTGCACCGCGGGCAACGCGACGGAACGCACGGGAACGCCATACGTGCGGGCGACCCTTGCATTTCGGGCGCAATCGCCCCACCATGGTTCTAGAACCCACGACCCTTCCGGAAGGACGGCGCATGATCGGAATCGGTACAGTCATCGATGTCAGCCTCATCCTCATCGGAGGTGTCGTCGGTCTGCTCTTCCGCAACGTCATCACCGCCCGCATGCAGGACACGCTCCTCAAGTCGGCTGCCGTGGGGATCCTGTTCGTGGGGATATCGGGCGCTCTCTCGGGCATGTTCACCGTGAAGGGGGACGCCGTCGAGAGCGGGGGGACCATGCTGATCATCGTCTCGCTCGCACTCGGCTCGCTCATAGGTGAGGTGCTCGACATCGACCGCCAGGTGGGCCGTTTTGGCGAATGGCTCAAGTATGCGACGGGCAGCGGCGGCGACTCGCGCTTCGTCAACGCGTTCGTGACCACCTCGATCACCGTGGCGGTCGGCGCCATGGCGATCGTAGGAGCCATCCAGGACGGCATCGCCGGCGATTGGAGCGTGCTCGCCATCAAAGGGACCATCGACGCCCTGCTGGTGTGCACGATGACCACCTCGATGGGCAAGGGCTGCATCTTCTCCGTCATCCCCGTCATCGTGCTCCAGGGATCCGTCACGGTCCTCGCACGGCTCCTCCAGCCCCTCATGACCGCCCTGGCGATCGCCAACCTCTCGACCGTGGGATCGATCCTGATCTTCTGCGCGGGCGTGAACATCATCTGGAAGGACACCTTCCGCGTCGCCAACATGCTTCCCGCCATGGTCGTCGCGGTGGCGGCGGCCTTCGTCTAACCGGAGGCCCACCCAAGTCATCACACTCCCCTCTAATTACCTATCAGATTTAGAGGAAAATTGATGTATCCAGAAATGTCACACATCACCAACAAATGACGGATGCTATAAACGTCCTCGCACAAGGACATCCGGGTCCGTCGCCCCTGCACGGCACAGAAGGGGGCGGCGGACCCTGTCCGGTAACCACCCCTTGCGTGTGAAAGGACGCTGCATGAGAAGATGTGCATCGATATCCCTGGTCATCGGGGCCGGACTCTGCACGGCGCTCTCCCCCATCCTATCCACCACCGCCCATGCCGTCGAGCTTGGGCGCATCCATGACGCCATCGACTCCGTCGCGAGCTCCCCTGTCGAGGGGACGGATGTCGAGGGCCCTGAGACCGAGACCGTCGTGCCCCCAACCGACTCCCCGGAGGGCAGCACGGCTCCCGAGATTGGGGAGCCCGAGACCGCACTTCCCACCGGTGGGCCGTCGAGCGCGGCGGATGAGCCGGATGCGACGGGGACCGAGGGCACCGAGCCCGCCGCTGCCCCCACCGTGTCCATCTCCCGAGATGGCCAACCCGTATCGTTCGACTCCCTCGAGCAGGCCTTCGACGAGGCGCGCGACGGGGAGACGATCGAGGTGGCGGGCGATGCCACCCTTCACCGCCCCCTCTCCATCGCTGACGGGCGCGCGCTCACCCTGCGCTCCACCGCCCCCGCCACCATAACGCGCGGAGAGGGCTATCCCGTCTCGGGCGGCAAGGTCCAAGGCATGGTCAAACTCAGCGGGAACTCGTCCCTGACCATCGAGTCCGCCGACGCCGAAAGCGCCCCACTGATTCTCGATGGGCGCGAGCAGGATTCAAACGAAGCCGTGCTCACCGTCGACGGCGGGGCGCAAGCCACCATGGGAGCGGGCGCATCGGTCATCAATGCCCAGGCATCCTGGAAGCCATGGGCCGCGATCTATGTGAAGAACGGCTCCTTCGTCCTCGATGGAGGACGCATCGCCGACAACTTCGCCATGCACAACGCGGCCGCGGCTGTTGAGGCCCGTGGGTCTTTCGAGATGCGCGGTGGCGTGATCGAAGGCAACCGCACCTCGTACTCCACCGCGACGATCTGGTCGAAAGGACGGGTCTCAATAACGGGTGGACGCATCGTAGGCAACAGCGCCAACCCCGGCGCATCCGCCCTCGGCGTGGTTTATGTCCACGGCGGCGGATCCCTTTCCTTCACCGGCGGAACCATCGGGGACAGCTCGGTCTCGAACACCTGCGGAATCATGATCGACGGTGCGACCTTCTCGATGGGAGGGACGGCCGAGCTCGTGGGCTCGGATCGCATCATCCTCAAGGGCAGCGCCCCGATAGCCTTCTCCGAGCCCTTGGTCTCCCATTCCGCCGAGCGCCCGGTCCCCATCGTGCTCGCCGACGCATGGGAGGAGGGTCGATGCGTCGCCACCTTCCCCACGCCCGAGGCCGCGCGCGGAGCCGTGGCCTATCTATCCGTTCGCGCGGGGAATCAAGCGGAAGACGTCATCTCGCTCGAGGTCGACGCCTCCGACCCCACCCGCCTCAACGTGGCGTCCGGGGACATCGCCGCGCTCTTCGAGCTCCTTGAGCAGCCCTATGCCGACAATCTCGGACTCGAGCTCAAGCCCGAACTCACGGGAGAGGAGGCCCTGACCCAGGCGCGGGCCGCGCTCGAAGCCCACTACGACGGCATCGAGGCGCCCGAGAAGGAGAGCCGCTTCGATCAGCTCGAGCACATCGAGCGACAAGCACGCTACCTAGAGGAGCATCGCGACGCCATCGAGGGGTCCATCATGGGCCTCTCGCAACTGGGTGATCCGGCGGCCGATCGCGAGCGCACCAAGCAAAACTTCCAGTTCGACAACTTGGACGCGACGGGCTACTACCTTGAGCCCGGCCGTGTGAACGATCTCTACCTCTACGTGGACGCCGAGGATCCGAGCCGGATCTCGCTGGCATGGCGCCAGGTGGGCATCACCGATGACAACAACTTCAACTCGCTGAACCTCCAGCAGCGCTCGAAGCTTGGAAACGGGGTCAACCGCGTTCGCATCGACCTCACGAACAAGAAGCATGGCTACATGCTCTATCTGCGCAATGACTCTACCGACAACGCGGCGCGCGTGCGCCTGGAGGGCGCCGATGCCAACCTTCCGGACACCCCGATCATAACCGGCACCCAACTCAAGGAGCACCCGCTCTACCTCCACGACACGTCTGATCCGGCTGCGTTCTGGACCTTCGTCCAGCAGATCCGCGAGCATGCCCAGGCGGTGCGCGATGGCGCGGCCCAGGACATGGCCATGCTCCAGATGGGGGACGACGGGCGGGCTCAGTTCGCGATCACCGCCACCGCGCTCGAATCCGCCTACCGCGGCATATCCTCCGAAGCCGATGCCGTCGCCTACATAGAGCGCTCCAACGCCGCCATCCAGGAGCGCCTGGACTTCTTCTGGGATTTCGATGGGTTCGAGAAAGATGCCATTGAGGGGCCCAACGCGGCGTCTCGCATGCGCGTGCACACCGCCTTCACCAGAACAGTGTCCTACCCCTCGACCATGTACGCGACGGGGCGCTACTTCCACATGCCCGAGAGCAGCGCGAAGAACTTCCTTTCCGGCGAGCGCATGTATGAATGGGGTATGTCGCACGAATACGGGCACGTCCTCGACAACTACGTGACCGTGGTGAACGAGGAGACCAACAACATGTACTCGATCGCAGGCGCGCGCAACGGCGAGATCATCGCGAGCAAGCGGGATGGCAGGGCCTTCAACCCCAACAAGGCCTACCACGGAAACGCCCTGAAAGCCGAGCGCCTGCGTGACGAGGAGCTCGCCCGCATGGCGGCGGATCCCGACTACCACCCCGACTGGAACGAGGGCGGCTGGGGCAGATACATCTGGGCCCACATGACCGCGTGGTGGAACGGCTCCCACTTCTTCGACGGCTGGGACTATGCGGACTACGACTTCTCCGCGAGCCCCTTCACGCCCGAGGCCGCCCAGGAGGTTCACGAGTACGGGGCCTTTGGCGCCACGATGCGCATCCTGCGCGGGAACGCCGAGGCGGTGCGGACGATCGAGAACACGACCTCCTCGATCAAGGATGGAACGAGCCGCAAGTACAACCGCATCGCCATGGCCTACACCATGGGAACGGGCTACAACTTCGCCGAGTACCTCCAGACCCTTGGGCAGCGCGACCTCAGCGAGGAGGTCCTGAGCTTCTGCGCCCAATACCCCTCCATGCCACGCAAGGTCCAGTACTACTCGCTCTCCGTCGACGCGGCAGAGCTCAACGGTGCCCAACCCTTCCCCGCCGATGCCAAGCCCGTCGTCACGGTGAGCCAGACGGATAACACCGCGCGCATCGAGGCCCACATGCCGACCGCGGCCCAGCAATCCTCCGCTGTCGCCTGGGAACTCTATGAAGACGGGGCGCTCGTGGGATTCTCGCGCACCGGGTCGTTCTCACGCGAGGTGGAGGGGGAGATCGATCCGGGCTCTTACACCGTCGTGGCCTATGATGTCCGTCTCAACGAAAGCCGACCGGGCAACGCCGCGGAGGCGCCGTTCGATGTGACCTTCCCCACCATGACCGTGGGCGACAAGGACGATCTTCGCATCGAGGTGAACGGTCCGGAAGGAGCCACCTACACCTGGACGGTCGAGGACGAATCGATCCTATCGATCGGACCGGATGGATCGCTCGACCCCAAGGCCGCGGGAAGCACCGTGGTCGAAGTCACCATGCACAGGGATGGGAAACCAGATTCGGGACCCTTCCGCTTCACCGCGACGGTGGACCCTCGTCCTGTGTCCCTCAAGGTCGCCGACGCGCGCACCTACACCGGAGCGGGGATACCCGAGGCCGCGATCTCGATCGAGAAGGGATCGCTGCTCCCCGGCGATGAGATCGCCAAGGTCACCTACTCCGCCGTCAGCGCGGACGGGGAGGCCGCCGACCTCGAGACGCCCGGCACCTACCAGCTCTTCGCCCAGGTGGCGAGCTTGGGAACCAACTACGAGGTCGAAATCGTCCCCGGATCCCTCACGATCGAGCAGGACCTTCCCGACGCGTCGTGGGCCATGCTTCGCGACTGCGACGGAGACGAGCTGGCCGAGGGTGCTTGGACCAACGACGCGGTGACCATCTCGCCGACCGGAAAGCGCACCGGCGCCGGAACCTATGACCTCATCGAAATCGATGGAGCCCCCTTCGCCGAGAGCGCCACGATCGAGGGCGAGGGCGAGCGCGCCGTCGAGCTGCGCTTCCAGGTCGGATCGGGCGAGCACGCAGGCGCCACCTCCGGCGCAACCGAGACGACCGTCCGCATCGACGCCACCGCCCCCTCGACCGACGTCGAGGTCGAACAGGATGCCGACGCACGCGAGGCGACCGTCCGCATCTCCGCGAACGATGATCCCGCAGAAGGGGTCAACGCATCGAGCGGCGTCAAGGAGCTCCACGCCACCGTCTACGACGAGGATGGGGAGATCGTCTCTGAGCGCACGAGCGACGGGGATGAGATCGAGATCAAGATAGAGGAGGCGGGATCCTATTCCATCAAAGCCCAATCCGTCGACCAGGCGGGCAACAAGTCGGAAGAGGCTTCCGCAACCGTCATCATCGAGGAGCCCGACGGCGAGACCGGTGATGGCGGGGAGGATTCCGGCGAGAACCCCGGCGATGGCGATGGGCAGGAGCCGGGGTCGAACGGAGGAGGCTCTGGCGACCAGGGCTCAGGGAACGACGGCGGGTCCGGGGACCAAGCAGGCGCTGGATCCTCGACGGGCAAGGACGACGAGGCGCGCAGCCCCTCCTCGAATCGAGGGGGCCAACTCCCAACGACCGGAGACGAGCGGGGCATCCCAAGCCTTGTGGCCATGGGCACCGCGCTTGCATCCGCGCTCGCGATCGCCTTGGGCCTTCGCCTCAAGCGCCGCTCCTAACAGGGATCGCGCCGACATCTCCCAAAGGGCGATAGCGCCCCGAGGAGTGAGGGCGCTCTGAAGGGGACTCCCTTGCAGAAGCCACCTTTGCACAAAGGCCGGGACGCCGTGATGACGGCGCCCCGGCCTTTTAGGTTCGGAATGGGGTGAAGGGCCGCTAGGCCGCAGAGCTCGCAGAGGGACCCTCGCCGGAGTCGCTAGACCGTGGACTCGGACTCCATGTGGAAGACATCGCGCATGAGCTGGACCCGGCCGCCGCAACCCATCTTTCGATACAGCGCGTTGAGGTGCTTCTTCACCGTCGATTCCGAGATGAAGAGCTCCGAGGCGATCTCGCGATTCATCTTTCCCTGAGACGCCAGCATCATGACCTCGCGCTCGCGTCCGGTGATGCCGCGAGAATCCAAGAGGTCATCCAGGGCCTCCCTCTTCGAATCGCCCGCAAGGCCCTGCGGCCAGCCAAACGAGAAGTGCGCACACAGATGATCGTTGATGAGCCTGAGGAACTCCATCTCCCCATCGGTGAAATCGCCGTCCCCCTTTCCCCGGAACAGCGTTATGGACCCGAACATCACCCCGTCGCCGACAACGCCGCTTCCCATGCTGTAGTACAGGCCAAGAGGCTCCATCCACTCGCGATAGATCATCGAGCGCTCTCGCGCCCGTGCGCTGATCATATCGGAATCACGGTAGACCACGGGCTCTTCGAGGTTGAAGCACCACGCGACGTAATCCACCGATTCGAACCTGCGGTAATAGTCGGAAAGGGACTCCTCATCCATGGTCACGCTCACAGGATCCCAAAACTTGATCACCCCGTCCTCGCAGCGCCCCAGATCAAAGAACGAGCACCGGTGCGGGATGAACTCTCCCAGCCACTTCAGACAAGAGCGCCGAAGCCTTCCCACATCCCGCTCTCGATGGAGCTCCAAGAGGATCTCGTTGATTCTCGAGCACTGATCCCATGAAACGCTTTCCACGCCAGCCCCCTAACCACGCCCGTCCCCGAGGGGAACCATCGGGTAGAACTTTCGAACCAGTACTTTCATGCCATTCGATTATATCCGGACAGCCATACGAAAGGACCCTGTCGACTAATATCGCGAAGGGCCCCGATGCATCAACATGCGTGTTGTGGAGGAAATTGCAACCACAGAAAGGATGCGACCATGAAAACCCTCAGCAGCACCCCTCGTCAAGACGGATTCCGGATGCCGGGCGAATTCGAACCCCGCAAGCAGGACTTCCTCATCTGGCCCGAGCGCCAGGACACCTGGCGCAACGGGGGCAAGCCCGCACAGGCGGTCCTCGTGGAGGTGGCCAAGGAGATCATCAAACATGAGCCCCTCACCGTGTTCTGCTCCGCGAGCCAGTATGAGAACGCTCGCGCTCGCCTTCCCCATGAGGTCCGCGTCGTCGAGATGACCATCGATGACGCATGGGCCCAGGACAAGGGCCCATGCTACGTCGTCAACGACGAGGGCGAGATGCGCGGTGTGAGCTGGGGCTGGAATGCTTATGGCGGACTCGAGGGCGGGCTCTACTTCCCTTGGGACAAGGATCAGCAGTTCTCTGAGAAGCTGCTCGACCTCGAGAACTACGACCGCTACGACGCCACCGGATTCATCTTCGAGGGCGGCGCCGAGCAGGTCGACGGCGAGGGCACGCTCATCGTCACCGAGAACAGCGTCCTCAACCACAACCGCAACCCCCATCTCACCAAGGAAGAGGTGGAGGAGTACTTCCGCGAGTACATGAATATCGACAAGATCATCTGGCTCAAGGACGGTATGGCGTTCGACGAGACCGATGGTCATATCGATGACGTGTGCTTCTTCGTGCGCCCCGGCGAGATTTGCCTCTCGTGGACCGACGACGAGACCAATCCCCAGTATGAGAATCTCAAAGCGGCCTACGATGTCTTGAGCGAGGCGACCGACGCGAAAGGACGCAAGCTCAAGATCCACAAGATCCCGATCCCGGCCATCAAGTACATCACCGAGGAGGAAAGCGCGGGCGTCGACATCTGCCGCAGCGCCGCATCCCGCGAGGCGAATCTGCCGCTGGCCGTGACCTACATCAACAGCTACTTTGTGAACGGGGGCCTTCTCGTCCCGCAGTTCGGCGATCCCATGGACGATGTCGCCTGCGAGATGTTCAAAGAGATCATGCCCGATCGAGAGATCATCAAGATCTACACCGCCGAATGGTCCCTGTGCGGGGGCAACATCCACTGCATGGCGCTCCAGCAGCCCGATCCCCAGGCCATCGCCGCTGCACGCAAGTAACCGCCCATCGGTGGGCTCGAGCCGCCGGGATTCATGCCCGGCGGCTTTTTTCTTCCCATCGCGCATGCAAGGAGCACCCATGACGAAAAAGAAGTTTCGGATGCTCGACGCCATCCTCACCATCATCTGCGTCGTCTTCGTGTGCGAGGCGGCCGCCCCGGCGGCCGCCATCGGCAACGCCCAGTACTTCTGGTGGATCTTCCTGATCCTCACCTTCCTGCTCCCCTACGGACTCATCGTCTGCGAGCTCGGCACCGCCTATGCAGATGACCCCGGCGGCATCGCCGACTGGGTGAGGCGCGCGTTCGGAGACACCTGGTCGTCGAGATGCGCATGGTACTACTGGGTGAACTTCCCCCTTTGGATGGCATCGCTCGCCCTTCTGTTCCCCGAGACCATCAACCTCATCACAGGGTCCCAGCTCGGGCTCCTCCCCTCGCTCGCCATCGAGCTCGCGTTTATATGGATCGTGGTCCTCATCAGCTTCTCAAAGACCTCTGACTCCGCTTGGATCCTCAACCTCTCAGCGGTGCTCAAAGTCGCAGTCGCCCTCGTTCTGGGGCTTCTCGGAATCTGGTACGCGTTCGAGAACGGATTCTCCAGCGACATGTCCATCGAGTCCTTCCTGCCCGCGGCCAACCTCAACAGCCTCACCTATCTTTCCATCATCCTGTTCAACTTCATGGGCTTCGAGGCCATCGCTGTATTCGCGGGGGACATGGAGAACCCCAAGAAGCAGATCCCCGCCGCGATCATAGCGGGTGGGGTGACCATCGCTGCCATCTACCTGTTCAGCTCCTTCGGTATCGGTGCCGCCATCCCGGCCGACCAGATCTCGCTCGATTCCGGCCTCATGGAGGCCATCGCGATCATGGTCGGCAGCGACAGCATCCTCTTCCCGATCGTCGGAACGGTGTTCCTGGCAACTTTGTTCGGCAACATGGTCAGCTGGTCGTTCGGTGTGAACTTCGTCGCTGCAAACGCGGCGATGAAGGGCAACATGCCCAAGTTCTTCGCGCGCATGAACAAGAACGGAGTGCCGACGGGATCCGCAGTGGTCAACGGCGTCCTCGCCACCGCGCTTGTGCTGCTCTCCCCTGTGATGACCGCACTTGGCCTGGACGGCTTCTTCTGGATCTTCTTCTCGATGAACGTGGTGTTCCTGCTCATCACTTACAGCCCCATGTTCCCGGCGTTCCTCAAGCTGCGCAAGATCGACCCAGATGCAAACCGCATCTTCAAGGTCCCGGGCGGCGACGTCGCGCTCAAGATCTGCGCGCTCCTCCCCATGCTCATGCTCGGGTTCTCGCTCATCGCCACGGTGGTGCCCTTCGATGGCTCGCCGGAAGAGATGTCGAAGATCCCACTGCTCATCGGCGTGCTCGTTTTCGCTGTTCTCGGAGAAGCCCTGCGCGTCCTCTCCGCCCGAAGCAGAAGCGGAGACTATCGCGGTATGGAGATCGATGGCGACCCCGATTCATGGGATGAGGCGCACGGAATCCAGACGAGGTGACGAGCGATGGATGCCATCGACTCCTAGATGCCATCGACCCAAAAGGCGCCAGCCGATCCATCATCGGACCGGCTGGCGCCTTCGCCATCCATCCGCTCCCCACCCGTATCGGATCCAAGCGCCAGAGCTACCTCACCCGCGACAACGGCGCCTGCCCTTTCAAGGCATGAGCAAGGATCGACAGGGTGGCGTCGATCAGCGCGCAAGATCATCAAGGCCCTCGCGCCCCCTATGGGCGCGGGATGAGATCGATCCGCGCGCAGCGAAACCTGGGGGCACATGGACGGCGCTCGCAATGGTTTGAGATAAGCTTGAAGCCACACCCAGATCAAACGCGAAGGGGGAAGGATGCCCGACAGGAAAAGAGGCCCCGTGAACGCCGAGACGCGGGAATGCATCGCCACCGCCATGATCAAGCTCGTGAAGGATAAACCGCTCGGATCGATCAGCATAACCGAGCTCTGTCGGACGGCCGGTGTGTCGCGCATGGCTTTCTACCGCAATTACACTTCAAAAGAGGATGTGCTCGAGTCGAGGCTCGACGAGCTCATCGTTGAGTATCGAAGCTTTAGTGAGCCGCCTCGGGCGCAAGGAGGCGCATGGAACTCCCGCGCGAACCTAATCCAATGCCTTCTGTTCCTCAAGTCCAACAAGGACTTCCTCGAATGCCTCTACCGCTGCGGCCTCACCAACCGGCTCCTTGACTCCATCACCCAATTCCTCATAGAGCGCTGGGGAGATGGCACGAGCGAGGGTGAATACGCCCTCACCGCCTTCACGGGGGCGCTCTGCACCGTCTATGTGCGCTGGGCGATAGACGATTTCATGGAGAGTCCCCATATGCTGGCATCCCTGCTCGAACAAAGCTCCCGCGCCTGCCCGCGATCGAACAGTTGACGCCCATATGTAACGTTGCGATGCGCCTTGGAGGCCGTCCCACCATCTGGCTGTTACGATTCGTAACGCATGATATGACGAGAAAGGCGCGACATGAGAACAGCCATCGCGACGGACACCAATAGCGGCATCACCCCCGATCAAGCCCGAGATATGGGCATTGGCCTTGTGCCGATGCCCATCCTCATAGACGGCGAGGTTCGATTCGAAGGAGTCGACATCACGGAAGACGAGTTCTACGAGGCAATCGGGAACGGGGTGTCGGTCACCACCTCCCAACCCTCGCCCGGCGATCTTCGTGCGGTCTGGGATCGAATGTTCGAATCGGGAGCCGACCGGATCGTTTACATCCCCATGTCTGCAAAGCTCAGCAAATCCTGCGAGATGGCTCAAATCACGGCCCAAGCCTTCGATGGGCGCGTGGAGGTGGTCGATAATCGTCGGATCTCCGTCACGCAGCGGACCACCGTGAACGAAGCGATCGCGATGGTGGAAGACGGAGCGGAGGCCCCTGACATTCGCTCCTTCCTTGAGCGACGCGCGGGACGCACGAGCATATACCTCGCCGTTGACTCGCTCGATCACCTGGTGCGCGGCGGTCGGGTCAGCCCGGCCGTGGCGGCACTCGGATCGATGCTCAAGATCAAGCCCGTGCTCACCATCCAGAACAGGGAGATCGAGCCCTACGCCAAGGAGCGTGGGATGAAGAAGGCGATGACCCGGATGCTCGCGGCGGCCAAGGAAAACGCGGATCGGATGATGGATTCCTCATCCGAGGAGCTCGTTGTGGGCGTCGCCGCGGCGGGCGTGGGGCCCGAGAGGGAGCAGGAGCTCATCCAAGCCGCACGCGATACCTTCCCCGGCACGCAGATCATCTTCGACCGCATCCCCTTCTCCATCGCCGCGCACACCGGACCGGGCGCCATGGGCGTGGGCTTCCATCTGGGCATGCAATAGGACCGAACGTCCCAGACGGCACGACGGGATCGAACCCGAAGCGAAACGACCGCGTGGACAGGCGCCCGACCCGCATCGCCTTTCGGCTGTGGGGCGGGCACCCTTTCCCATCATGGGAGGCGAGCGGGGAGGCCCTATCGGGGGCGGCGCACGCGGATGACTATGCCTGCCATCGCGAGCAGGGAGACGATACCAGCGAGGATCCCTGAAGCCGGGGAAACCCCATCGGAGGCCTCCCCAATGGCAACGCCGGATTCGGCGCGAAGCGCGATCGGCTCGACGTCCTCCCCCCTCGCCCCATCATCTTCGACTGCCACGGGGCCCGCCTCCGAGGGAACGGCCTTCGAAGACGAGGCGGCAGCGGCTTGGCTGCTCCGATCTCCTTGAGAGGGCGGGGTCGTTCCCGCCTGGAAGGGGGAGCCAGCCTCTCCTGAGGACGGGGGCTCAGGGCGCGGCGGACTGGGGACGACTGATCCCCCGGGCCCCTCGGGCTCCGGGTCGACCGGCGGCTCCGGATCCACCGGCGGCTCCGGATTCACCGGCGGTTCCGGGTCGACCGGCGGCTCGGGTGGCGTCGTTGCGCCTCCGGCGGCACGAGCCTCCTCGAGCAGATCCGAGATATGCTGGGCGTCACCGGCGGAAACGAGGGCGCGAGCGTGGACGGAGAGCCCCTCCAACCCCTCCATCAAGCTCTCGAGCGGCCCGACCTCGTTCTCGGTGACCGGATCGGGCAGGGACGCCAGGATTGCAGCGGCATCCTGTGACCACGATCCCGCCTGAACGAGGCTCTCGAGCCCCATGAGCCCATCAGACCCAGCGAGGATCAGGCTGCGGGCCGCGAGGGCGACGAGCTCGCGATCGCGAGCATCCATGCCATCGGGAAGCACGGTGGCAAGCGCTTGAACCTCGGCGGCATCGAGTGCGGAGGAGGCTAGCTGGACTCGCGATGAGGCATTCTCAAAGGTGACCGATCCCTCGGAGACGAGGGCGAGGGTCGGCGCGTGCACAGCGCGCCAGCTGGATTCGAGATCCTCGGCACGGCTGGAGACGGTCGGTGTCCGATCGATCTCGGCGAGCGCCTCGGTGACGATGCGTTCCGCCTCCTCCCGCGTGGGGGCTCCCGAGAGCTCCTCGAGTGCCTTCGAAGCCGTTGCCCGGGCGAGCTCCACATCGTAGCCCGTCCTCAGACCGGACCCCATGTCGGAGTCGAGCTCGGAGATCTTCTGGGCTATCGTCGATTCGCCCTGCTCGATGGCCTCATCGAGCCCCTTGTCGGAAAGTTCGACGGCATGCGTGATGTCGTAGCCGAACACCGACGTCGAGAAGATATAGGTCCCCTTGCGCAGCGGGGTGGAGCCCTCTTGGGACGAGGGCGCCTCGACAAGCGTCCATTCATGGAAAGGGACAGAGGCCGCAGGCACATCTGCCGAGCTGGAGGCAGACGCCTGAAACTTGAACCCAATCGAGGGTCTCCAGTCCCCGTTCACAAGGGCCGTCAGGCCATCGATGGTCTCGCCGGCATCCGAGACATCGGCGGTCCGGGCGGGGGGATCCTGCGGCTCGAGAACCTTGAAGGCCGTCGTCGATCTGCCCGTCGAGGAGAGATGGGCATGGGTGCCGGCTCGCGGCGCCGTCCCGTCGACCGCGCCGCCAAAGCCCATTCCCGAAACGAGTCTCATGTAGGGATCGAGGACCAGATCCCCTTGGTTGTCGATAGCCTTGCCCTTCTTTGACGAAACCTGCGAGAACGACTCGGTCGAGTTGGTCAGCGTCAGGGTCGCGCCCCGCGCGACCCGAAGGACCGGAGTCGACATAGACGAGATGGCATGGCCGTTGAGATCGATCGAGACGGTTCGAGGGATCTCGAGAGTGGCGGGTTGCTCGACATCCCCCCACAGGCGCAGGGTCGCTCCATCCGGTGCGACCGCGATGGCCTCGTCGAGCGAATCGAAGCGCTGGGATCCATCCGCGCCGACGAGCTCGATCAGGCCGGTCGAGACACCCTCGTAAGCATCCTTTGAGAGCTCGGGATAGGAGAACCCGTGCTTGATGATCGCGGCGCTTCGCGAGGGATCGTGGTTGGCCCCGAAAGCCTCCTTCCCCGCGAGTCCCGGGGTGGTGACGGTGCCCGACCCCACCAGCAGATAGGTCTCGAGTGCGGGCGCCGAGGTGGATCCCGGGTCGTTCCATGTGGGATCGACCGCATACCAGGATCCATCGATCTGGACGAGGTTCCAGGCGTGCTGCTCCCCCGACCCGTTCCTTCCGTTGAAGGCCCATCCCTCGACATATGCGTTGGGGATGCCGGCACGGTCGAGCAGCACCTTCATGGCTGTGGCATAGCCATAACACACGGGACCGGACGCAGGATCGTTGTCACTCAGGATCGCGCTCGCCGCGGTGCGCGAGATGTTGGAGGCACCCAAACCCGCCGGGTTGTAGACGTTGTTGTCCGCAAGCCAGGAGTTGAAGTGGCGCACGGCGAGCACCGGGTCGCTTGGGGCGCTCGAGACGATCTGGGCCACACGAGCGTCGAAGCGAGCCCGGTAGTCGGAGAGGTTCTGGGCATCGAAGCCCGCGAAGAAATAGGACTCACCTGAAACGAGTGGGGCCAAGGCGAAGACGCCATCCCCCTCCTCGACCCACGACAGACGCGAGGAGTCGATCCAGAAGTACTCGGGGTGGTCGCGGAGCACCGCGAAGAGGATGCGGGGCAGACCGCGCTCGGCACCAGAGGGAACCTGGACGGTGACGGAACCGGGATCGGAGGGGTCCGTGAGCTCATCGAGCTGCGAGGCGAGCTCGTCGTACATGGAGCGCTCGGCATCGCTGAGCTGGGATCGCAAATAGCCCGTGGACTCGGGGATGCCCTCCCATACCGCATAGAGCGTCAGGGATTCCCCAGTGTCATCCCGTCCGGCGAGGTTGCCCACCTTCTCCTGATCCCCGAACGTCGGCGCCGCCGCATGCGATTCGGGGCTCCATCCCAAGAATCTATAGCCCGGACGGACGAAGGCGCTTTTGGGAAGCGGTAGCGAGCCGTCATTCCACGTGCGCTCGACGGGGTCCATGGATCCCGTGCCGCCGTTGGCGTCGAATCGAACCGTGTAGGAGTTGGGCGCGCGCTTCACATACAGGGTCTGGCCGTCGAACGGAATGGATCTCTCCCCTTGAACCGTTGATGGGGTGAACCCCGTCCCATCCTGAAAGTCGGGGGTCGTATACCACTCGGGAAGCGTGCTCGTGTACCCTTCGAACTCATCAAGCTCCGAGATCACAAAGGTATCGAGGAAGGCGCCATCGATCTTTGGAAGCACCACCTTCTCAAGCGGGTTATTGTTGCCCACGAAGCCATCGTCCTCGAGCTTGGTGTTGTGGCTGAGATCGATCTCGCGCAGGTTGTTGTAGTCCAGATGCACGAACTTGAGATTGGGCAGCATGGAGACATCGACCTGGGAAAGCTCGTTATCGAAGATCTCGATGAACTCGAGCTTGGTGTTGTGGGAGAAGTCGATGCTCTCTAGTCGGTTGTTGCGCAGATAGATGTTCACAAGCTCCGGATTGCCCGAAAGGTCCGCGCGAACGATATAGTTCCCCTCGAAATCTATGAAGCGGAGGTTGGGAAAAAGCTTCAAACCGGTGATATCGATGATACCCCGACGCTTGGCGACGATCGCGGTGACCGCGTCGCGCTCATCGCGCGAAAGGACGCCGTCAGCTCCAGCTCCACCCAAGTTCTTGGGGTCGAGCACCCATGCCCGGAACGCGGGATCGGGAAACGAGCTCCCATCCACCGCAACATCCCCTTCCCCCAACGGGCCGGGCGCGTCATTCGGGCTGGGCACGTCATTCGGACCGGGCACGTCATTCGGGCTGGGCACGCGGTTCAGTCCATCCGAGCCTGGATCGATCTGCTCGGAAGCGATCGGCCCTGACTCAGGCGACCCCTCGTCATCTCCGGCCATCGTATCGTCAACAGAAGCGGAATCGCCCTCAGAAGAGGGCGCCTCGTCCTCTCGAGGCGGCAAGGGGTCGGCGGGGTCGAGAGCACCCAGCTCCGCCGCCTGGACAAAGGAGGGAGGCACGGCCATCGATGCCGCCATCATAACGACAAGAGACGCCTTCAACCTTGGATCGGTCAATTTCATCTTTCACCTCGTGAAGTTTAATCTACATATGCAGTAGGAAATTTATCATTTTGGCAAGAATCATCAAGACGTTCGGGCTCGTTTTCAAAAAACCCATGCGGGTTGGCCCGTCTTCTCCACATAACGGGCGCATGGCCACCACTTGCAGTAACAGCGATGTCGCCTTCAATGGGAACATCCAGGAAACCGGTGGATCGGGCATCTGGGCCAACAGCGACGGCAATTCCAACGCCGTCTTCAAATTCGAGGGGGGCAGCCTCCAGCTCAACGAGAACGGCCTCAATGGGTTCATGGGCCAGCCCGCCCCTTGGTTCGGCACGCCCGCAACCCCGACCTTCGCCTTCACGAACACCGATGTCCAGGCAAAGGGCAACGGCAACCCCACCGCCGGCGGCGAGGGCGACGGCTTCAGCTATGGCTACATCACCCTCAACAACGCCTCGAGCATGGGCGGTGACATCCGCTGCGACGGCACCCTCGTCCTTCCCTAGGACGCTGCCATCTACAACAACCACGCCATGAGCGGCGGAGACGACATCTATTGCTCTGACAGCGCCTCCATCTCCCTCGGTCCCGTAGGGACCGACTGGGTCCTCGATGACTGCAACCACGCCATTGATGGCTGGTACCAAGACGGACAGGGGACCCGCTGGTGCGCTCGCCCCACGATCGAGCGCGAGCTGTTCGTCGAGGAGTTCAACGCCCCCTCCGAGCCCGCGAACGGCCCCCTCAGCCTCAAGGCGGCGCATACGGAGCCTAGGTCACCATCCTTCCCGAAAGCCAGTCCATCTACACGGGCGGCACGAACGGCGACGAGGCGAACACCAGCTTCCCCCATCCCATCTTCCTCGCCGAGAATGAGGATGGCAGCCTGTCCGAGCTTGAGGAGGGCATCCTCTAGGTCAACGGCGAGGGCACCTAATAGTGCAAGCAACCTCTTCACGGTCAAGTACTTCGATGCCGACGACAACGCCGTGAACGATGACGAGCGCTATGGCGACTATGCGGCCAAGATCGTCCCGAAAGACGAGTTCGAGGACGCGCTGATCACCACCACGGACGGTGGGACCATCGCGTTCGGCGAGGGAACCCTCCGCATCCGCCATGTCTCCAACTTCGCCGCGGCCTCTCAGAACAAACTCACCACCAAGGCCGTCAAATACGATGATGGGCAGGGCAAGGCCGAGGCCATGGCCGCCGTCGAGAAGACCGGGCACGCAAGCGTCATCCTCTCCTCGTCCACGACCATCAGCCTCAACGGCAAGGAGCAATACCAGTATCCCCAGGAGCTTACTGACGATATCGCCTTGCTTTTCGATGAGCTCCTCCCCAAGAAGGCCGGCGGCGACAACGACACCTACACCAAGATGCTCGTCGATCATGCCAAACACGAGGGCTTCTCGATGAAGGGCAAGTCCTATGAGTTCCGCCACCTCGACCTCGTCGACAAGGAGAACTCCGATGCCTGGGTCAGCTCCTCGGAAGGTTCCGATGTCTTCTGGCCCTATCCGTCGGGAACGAGCAAGGGAACCGATTTCGAGCTTCTCCACTTCCAGGGGCTTCACCGCGAGTAACGCATGAACGGCATCTCGCTCGCCGATCAGGTCGAGGCGTTCCAGATCGAGAAGGTCACGTTCACCAAGACCGATGAGGGAATCTGGTTCCACATCCCCAAGAGCGGCTTCTCCCCGTTCTCCCTCGTGTGGACGACACCTGACACGGGAATCAGCACTCCCGATGCCACCATCCCGCAGACCGGAGATGCCAGCCCCCTCATCGCTGGGTCGACGATGCTCGCCGGTTGCGGCGCCATCGCGGCGGGCGCATTCGCCCTTAGGCGCAAAAACCGCTAATACGACCTCGGTCGATCCGAGCCGATAGCCCGCTCGACGCCAGAACCGCCCCGTCGCTCCAGAGTGACGGGGCGGTTCTCCATGACGGATGCAGGA
>JAXDWR010000066.1:0-3791 GCA_034088265.1 Collinsella sp.
TCGGGGTCGTCTCCCCTCATGCGGGCGAGCTCCTGCAGGATCGAGAGCTCGCGCGCCTCCATCTCGGCGGCCTCGTCGGGATCCATGTGGTCGAAGCCAAGGAGGTGCAGGATCCCGTGGACAAGCATGAGCCTGAACTCGTCGGCGGGCGTCGAGGAGAACTCGGGGGCCTGGGCAGCGATGACCTCCGGGGCGAGGATGACATCGCCCAGCTCGACCTCCTCCCCCTCCGGGACCTCGTCGAAGGGCGAGTCGCATTCAAAGGAGAGCACGTCGGTGGGCTTATCGATATCGCGCCACATCTTGTTGAGCCCGCGCATCTCCTCGGCGTCCACGATCGAGACGGACACCCCGACCGGGGCCTCGACGCCCTCCAACTCGAGGGCGCGGCGGACGACCTGCTCCATCTCGGCCTCGGTCAGAGGGGTGTCGAGTCCGGCGTCGTTACTTATGAGCACGGCCATGGTGGGCCTCCCTCCCCTTCCCGCGCTCGCTCTCGAGCGCGGCCTCGTATGCATCGTAGGCCTCCACGATGCGGCCGACCAGCTGGTGGCGGACCACATCGCCGCGACCGAGCTTGATGAACGCGACATCGTCGACCCCGTCGAGGATCCGCTCGATGTCCGTGAGCCCGCCGCGGCGGCCCATCAGGTCGCGCTGGCTCGCGTCGCCCGTCACGATGAACTTGGAGTTGAAGCCCAGGCGTGTGAGGAACATCTTCATCTGCTCGGGCGTCGTGTTCTGCGCCTCGTCGAGCAGGACGAAGGCGTCGTTGAGCGTGCGCCCGCGCATGTAGGCGAGCGGCGCGATCTCGATCATGCCGCGCTCGATGTACTCGTTGGCGCGCTCCATGTCGGTGAGGTCGAACAGGGCGTCGAAGAGCGGGCGGACGTAGGGGTCGATCTTCTCCTCGAGCGTGCCCGGGAGGAACCCCAGGCTTTCCCCCGCCTCCACGACGGGGCGCGTGAGCACGATGCGACCCACCTCGCGGCGCTTGAGCGCGGCGACCGCCATGGCCATGGCCAGATAGGTCTTGCCCGTGCCCGCCGGTCCCAGGCAGAAGGTCACGGTGTTGGAGCGGATGGCGTCTATGTAGCGCTTCTGCCCGATGGTCTTGGGCCTGATGGCGCGACCGCGATAGGTGAGCAAGATGTCGTCGGAGAAATCGACCGCGTCGCCCCCGGCGAGCAGGGCCTCATAGGCCCTGACAGCGAAGGAGGCCGAGGGCACGGAGCCCTGGCCGGCCATCTTGATGAGCTGGGTGATGACCCTCGTCAGACGCTCCACCTCGTCCGGGCTTCCGTCGAGGCTGATACCATCCCCCCTGACCACGATGGAGGCGCTGCCGAGCCCCTCGAGCGCGCGCAGGATCGAATCGCCCGGCCCGGTGACGAGCGCGGGATCCACGTCCGCCGGTATGGATAGACGGATCCTCGTCGATTCCATGGCTCCCTATCCTTCCCGCACGAGCTCGCCGCGAAGCGAGCCATCGGCCTCGATCCCCGTAAGGCAGACCCGCACGAAGAGCCCCGTGGCGTCTTCCCCGACCCCGTCCACCACGACGCGCTGGAACGACGCGAGCGTCCCGCGGTTCCCGTGCTCGAGCACGCACCCCTCGATCGTGCCGACGCGCGACGCCGCGTCGCGGCGAGCCATCTCGTCGGCAAGGGAGCGCATGCGCGCTGACCGCTCGGCCATGACGGCGGGATCTACCTGGTCGGGCGCCGTGGCCGCGATGGTGCCCGGGCGCTTGCTGTACCTGAACACATGCATCCGCGAGAACCCTATCTGGCGGCACAGATCGAGGCTGCGCTCGAACTCCTCGTCAGTCTCCCCGGGGAAGCCCACGATGACGTCGCAGGAAAGCGAGACCTCCGGCAAGATGGCGCGGATCTGCCCGACCTGCTCGAGCAGCCGCTCGGCGGTGTAGGGCCGCCCCATGCGACGGAGCGTCTCGGTGCAACCCGATTGGATGGGGAGATGGAGGAAGGGCGCCACGCGGTCGCGCGACGCGGCCATGCGCTCGATCAGGCGCTCGGAGACGTCCATGGGCTCGATGGACGAGAGCCGGACATGCGGGATCGAGGTGTGCTCCAAGATACGATCGAGGAGCTCGTCGATCTCCACATGGGCGTCGCCCTCGTCCGCGCCGTCGTAGGCGCCCAGGTTGACGCCGGTCAAGACGACCTCGGGTATCCCGAAGGACTCCGCCTCGCGCACCTGGTCGAGAACGTGGGGCACCGGGACGGAGCGTTCGGGACCGCGTGCCTTCCAGACGATGCAGTAGGTGCACCTATGGTTGCACCCGTCTTGGATCTTGATGCCGAGCCGGGACCTTCCCAGCAGCTCGGAGAGGTCCGGTCCGCACGAGGACGAGGGGGCTCCCACAAGGGCGAGGGGGTCTCCCATGATGTCGCGCACGCGCGCGGGAACGTCGACCTTGGAGGGCTCGGCCACGACACGCTCGGAGAGGTCCGTGAGCTCCTCGGGATGGAGGTTTACCACGCAGCCGGTCACGAGGACGATGGGGTGGCGCGGGAGCGAGAGCGCGTGGCGCACGGCCTTGCGCGTCTTGGCCTCGGCCTCGCCGGTCACGGCGCAGGTGTTGATGACGACGAGGTCGGCGTCGGACTCGGAGACGAGGGCGAAGCCATCGCGGGCGAGCTCGGTCGAGATGCGGTCGGACTCGACGCGGTTGACGCGGCACCCCAGGTTGACGACGGAGACGAAGGGACTCGGCACGAGGGCACCCCGCTTAATCGAGGATGTCGTCGATGGCATCGCGGATGCGGTCGCCGACGGTGCGACGGCGATCGACGGCGTCGCCCGTCACCTCCGCATAGCGCTCGAGGAGCTCGCGCGCCTCGCCCGAGAGGCGCTCCGGGATCATGACCGCGATGCGGGCCACGAGGTCTCCCCTGCCGTCACGCCCCATATGCGGCATGCCGAAGCCCTCGACCGTGACCGCCTCCCCGTACTGGGTGCCGGCGGGAACCTTGATCTCGACCTCCTCGTCGGGAAGGATGCCCTCAACCTTGATCGTGCACCCAAGGGCCGCCTGCACCATGGAGACCTCGAGATCCAAGTAGAGGTCATCGAGATGGCGCTGGAAACGGTCGTGCTCGGCTATCTGGACGGTGACGATGAGGTTGCCCGCCTCCGCGCCGCGGAACCCCGCCTCGCCGTACGAGCTCACGCGGAGCTGACGACCCGAGGCGACGCCCGCGGGGATCTGGACGTCGATCTTCTCGTGGGAGGGCGTGCGACCCTGGCCCTCGCAAGTCTCGCAGGGATGGTCGATGATGACGCCCTCGCCGTGGCAGTCGGGGCAGGGCGAGGAGCTCTGGACATCGCCGAAGATGGAGCGCTGGTAGGTGGTCACGTAGCCCGACCCGTGGCAGCGGGGGCACGACTGCTCCTGGCCGCCGTCGGCGCGGCCCGTTCCGGCGCAGTCGTCGCAGGGGGCGAGGCGATCGTAGGCGATCGTCTTCGTGCAGCCCAGCGCCGCCTCCTCGAGCGTGATGGTGAGCGCGATGGCCATGTCGCGCCCCTGCCGGCGGGCGGCGCGCCCGCGCTGGGAGCCGCGACCGGCACCGCCGAAGAACGAGGAGAAGATGTCGTCGACGCCCACGCCGCCGAAGATATCGGAGAAATCGACGTAGCCCGAGCCCATGCCCGGACCGTCGGCGAACCCGAAGCGGTCGTAGTTGGCGCGCTTCTGCTCGTCGGAGAGGACGGAGTAGGCCTCGTTCACCTCTTTGAAGAGCTCCTCGGCATTCGGATCGTCGGAC
>JAXDWR010000067.1:0-2383 GCA_034088265.1 Collinsella sp.
GGGAGAGCGCTTGACTGGCAGTCAAGAGGTCAGGGGTTCGATCCCCCTCGTCTCCACCATTGCATTGATGAAGGGGCTTCCGCATGGGAGCCCCTTTTTCGTATCGAATCGAGAATGGACAGCTATGATCCTTGTCGTCAACAACGTCGAGAAGAGCTTTGGCGCCCGCACCCTCTTCTCGGGAGTCTCGCTTCAGATCAACGCAGGGGAGCGCTACGCGCTCGTCGGGCCCAACGGGGCCGGCAAGACCACCATGCTCAAGATCATCATGGGGCTCGACGCCCCGGATGGGGGAGAGGTGCTCTTCGCCAAGGACACCAACGTCGGTTATCTCGAACAGGAGACCCAGCTCGCCTCCGACACCTCCATCCTCGACGAGGTCATGTCCTCGGCCAAGGAGGTCCGCGAGATGGGCGAGCGGGCGGAGAGGCTGCAGGTCCGTATCGCCGAGGCATCGCCTGGTGACGACATCGACGCGCTCCTCGCAGAGTACGGACACGTCCAGGACCGCTTCGAGCGCCTGGGCGGCTACGAGCTCGAGAGCAACGCGCGGCAGATCCTCGCGGGACTCGGATTCAAGGTCGAGGATTTCCCCAAACCCTGCTCGGATTTCTCCGGTGGATGGCAGATGCGCATCTCGCTCGCGAAGCTCTTCCTCCGCCATCCCGACCTCCTGCTCCTCGACGAGCCCACCAACCACCTCGACCTCGAGAGCGTCCAATGGCTGCGCGGCTTCATCTCCTCCTACGATGGAGCGGTTCTGCTCGTGAGCCACGACCGCGCGTTCATGGACGCCTGCGTCGACCATGTCGCCGCGCTCGAGAACCGCCGGATCACGACGTACACGGGCAACTACACCTCGTATCTCAAGCAGCGCGAGGACAACCTCGAGCAGATGCGGGCCAAGCGCGCCGCCCAGGAACGCGAGATCGCGCACATGCAGGTCTTCGTCGACAAGTTCCGCTACAAGCCCACCAAGGCCGCCCAGGCGCAGGAGCGCATGCGCAGGATCGAGCAGATAAAGAACGAGCTCGTCATCCTCCCCGAGGGCCACAGGCACGTCGATTTCAAGTTCCCCGACCCCCCGCGCTCCGGCGACCTCGTGGCCGCGCTCGAGGGCGTTACCAAGTCCTACGGCGACAAGACCGTCTACCGAGACATCGATCTCAAGCTCTACCGCGGCGACCGCGTCGCGCTCGTCGGCCCCAACGGCGCCGGCAAGTCCACGTTGCTCAAGATGCTCGCCGGCATCGAGGGCCCCACGCACGGATCGAGGGAGCTCGGACTCCACGTTGGCGTCGCATACTACGCCCAGCACCAGCTCGAGGGCATGAACGAGTCGAACACCGTCCTCCAGGAGATCGACTCCGTGGCTCCGGGCTGGACGACGTCGCAGGAGCGCAGCCTCCTCGGCGCCTTCCTCTTCTCGGGCGACGATGTCGAGAAGCGCGTCGGCGTGCTCTCGGGAGGCGAGCGGGCGCGCCTCGCCCTCGCCAAGATGCTCGTCGCCCCCGAGGCGCTCCTGTGCCTCGACGAGCCCACCAACCACCTGGATATCGACTCGGTCGACATGCTCGAGTCGGCCCTCAAGCGCTTCCCCGGGACCATCGTCTTGATCAGCCACGACGAGCACCTCGTCCGCTCCGTGGCGAACCGCGTGATCGACATCCGGGACGGCAAGATGACGGTCATCGACGGCGACTACGACTACTACCTCTTCAAGCGCGACGACCTTGCCGCCCGCGAGGCCGCGGCCGATGCGGGGAAGGCGCAGGCGCAACGTCCCGCCGCTCAAGGCGCCCCCCATACCGCCGCACCGCGCGAGGGGAGGAAGACCAAGGAGCAGCGTCGCGCGGAGGCCGATGCCCGCGCCGAGCTCAACCGCCGCCTCAAGAAGACCAAGACGCGCCTCAAGGAGGTCGAATCCCAGCTCGAGCGCGATCGCAAGCGCTATGACGAGCTCATGGAGCTCATGGCCTCCGAGGAGCTCTACGCCGATCAGGACCGCTTCAACCAGGCGCTCACGGAATACAACGGGCTCAAGCGCCTCCTCCCCAAACTGGAGGACGAATGGCTCGAGCTCTCCGAGACCATCGAGGAGGAGACGGCCCGTGGACGCGCGTAGGGCGATCGCCATAGCGCTATCGGTCATCGCGGTCGCGCTCCGCATCCTCGGCGCGCTCATGTCCGCGCTGACCGTCATCCTGTGCTTCAGCGGCCTGTCTGCCCGCCTCAACATCGTCGGGCTCGTCATCGACATCTCCCGCCTCATCCCCGACCTCATCGCGGGCTACGGCGTCATCACCTCGCCCTTCGGCGGCGTCTTCCGCCTCGACTTCGCCCTCGTCGCCCTCATCTTCTTCCTGCTCGACTATCTCTGCGT
>JAXDWR010000068.1:0-11735 GCA_034088265.1 Collinsella sp.
TACGGGCTCGAGAACTTCGGGATCCCGCACGACCAGATCGAGCAGAGGATCGTATCCGCCCTCGATGAGGCCGGAATCCTCGACCTCAGGCACCGTGACATCGCCACGCTATCGGGCGGACAGAAGCAGAAGGTCGCTATCGCCGCCATCCTCGCGCTGAGGCCGCGCGCCCTCGTGCTCGACGAGCCCACCGCCGCCCTCGATCCGGCCAGTGCGGCCCTGGTCTTTGAGACGCTCCGCGAGATCAACGCCTCCCATGGCGTCACCGTCATCGTGATCGAGCAGATGGTCGCGCTCCTCTCCCGGTTCTGCCCGCGCATCGTCGTCATGGACCGCGGACGCATAGCGATGGACGGGAGTCCGCGCGAGGTGTTCTCGCACGGACCCGCGCTCAGGGAGATCGGCGTCGACAGCCCTCGCGTCGTCCGCATATTCAACCGCCTCGTGCAGGAGGGTATCTGCCCGCCCGGGCTGCCCTGTCTCGATGTCGAGGATGCCCGCGACCTCATCGCGGGCATCTGTTCGCGAACCTCCCCCGCGGCCGCCGCGCCGGCGGATCCCATCCGAGCGGGGAACGAGGGCGGCGAGGTCGTCCTCGAACTCGCCGGGGCGTGCCACTCCTACCCCTCGGGCAAGGCGGCGGTCATCGATGTCGACCTGCGAGTGCACAGCGGGGAGATCGTCGCCGTCGTGGGTCGCAACGGCGCCGGGAAGACAACGATCACGAAACTCGCGAACGGACTGCTCGCACCTGGACGGGGCAGGGTCGTCGCCGCCGGCCTCGACACCGCCGACACGCCCGTCTCGACCATCGCGAGACGCGTTGCCACGTTGTTCCAAAACCCGGACCGACAGATATGCAAGGAGACCGTCCTCGACGAGGTCGCGTTCGGCCCCTGCATCCATGGAGCCCCCGAGGATCAGGCGCGTGCGCGCGCCCTCTCGGTCATCGAGCGCTTCAAGCTCCCCGCGCAGGCCGCCCCCTTCACGCTCTCGCGCGGACAGCGACAGATGGTCGCCCTCGCGTCGGTGATCGTCATGGAGCCCCGCCTCGTCATCCTCGACGAGCCCACGAGCGGACTCGACTACCGCGAGTGCATGACCGTCATGGAGACGGTGAGGGAGATGGCGGATCGCGGCTGCGCTGTGCTCATGGTCTGCCACGACATGGAGGTCGTCTCGGATTTCGCCGACCGCATCGTCGCCATGGCGGACGGGCGCGTCCTCGCGGACGGGGATCGGGCGGGGATCTTCGGGGATATCGCCCTCATGGAACGGGCCGGCGTGGCGCCGCCCCAGGTGATGGCCCTCTCGCACGCGCTCGCCCGTGACGTGTCGCCGAGATTCGCCGGGGCCACCGAGGTCGATGACATCGTTCGAATCGTCAAGGAGCTGATCTCGCATGGTTGACGCCATGGACTACGTCGATGGGGACACGATCCTCCACAGATTGAACCCCGTGGCGAAGCTCGCGCTCGCCGCATCCATCATCCTCTCGCTCTTCCTCGCGCGATCCTTCACCCTGCTCGTGCTCCTCATCGCGCTCACCTTCGCCCTGGCGGCCTTCGCGGGGGTCGGACGGCGGCTTCGCTCGCTCGCCCTCATGCTCCTCCCCCTGGCAGCACTCGTGCTGCTGCTCCAAGTCGCCTTCGTCCGCGAGGGCGAGACGCTCGTCCTGTTCGTGACCACCCAAGGCCTCATCACCGGGGTCAAGGCGTGCCTGCGCCTCTTGGGCGTCGCGCTCCCCCTCGCCCTCATGCTGTCCATAACCAAACTGAATGATCTCGCCAACGCCTGCGTGCAGGTCCTCCACATACCCTATCGCTATGCGTTCGCCTTCACCACCGCCCTGCGCTTCGTCCCCCTGCTCGGTCAGGAGATGGACGCCGTCATGGAGGCGCAGACCGCCCGCGGGGTTCGCTTCGACACCAAGAACCCCCTGACGAAGATGAAGCTGATGCTCCCCCTCTGTATCCCCCTGCTGGTATCGGCCGCAGCGAAGGCCGATGCCGCCGCGCTCGCCGCCGAGCAACGCGGGTTCCATCTCCGCACCCCCGATAGCTCGTATCGAAAGCATCCCTTGCTCGCGATGGACGTCGGGGCGATGCTCGCCGCCCTGGCGCTCGTCATGGCATCGGCCCTGACATGGCTCCTCTGAGCGCCCGACGCCGGCTATCGACGCTTTGTATACAATCATGACGACCCACGACGGCGCGACTGGATTGGAACGAGCATGACGACCCACACCGAGGAACTCCCCTCCCTCGTCCTCGACAAGATCGGGGAATCGTTCGACGAGGGTGTCGCGGCACGGATCCTCGAGGGGTTCCACGCCGCCAACGAAAGGCCGGTGACGCTGCGCGTCAACACCCTCAAAGCCGACGCGGGCCGTATCGGCCGGGCCTTGGAGGCGGCTGGGATCGCCTTCGAGCGCGTGTCGTGGTATCCCGACGCCTTCGTCCTCGAAGGCGTTCGCGAGCGCCATGTCTGGCCGCTCGACATCTACGGGAACGGAGAGGTCTACCTGCAGAGCCTCTCATCGATGCTGCCGCCCCTCGCCCTCGACCCGCGCGCCGGAGCCGACATCCTCGACATGTGCGCCGCCCCCGGCGGGAAGACATCCCAGATGGCCGCGCTCGCCTGCGGGGAAGCACGCATCACCGCGTGCGAGCTCAGCGCCCCGCGCGCCGCCAAGCTCGAGCACAATCTGGACAAGCTGGGCGTGAGGGGCGTCCAGGTCCTGCGCACCGACGCCCGTCGCCTCGATGAGTTCTTCTCTTTCGACCAAGTCCTCCTCGACGCCCCCTGCACCGGAACGGGTACCCTGCGCGCCGACGATGCCAGAGCCCACGACAGGATCACCCGGAAGCTGCTCGAACGGACGACCCGGGCGCAGCGAGCGCTGATCGACCGCGGGCTCACCGTCCTCAAACCCGGTGGCAGGCTCGTCTACTCCACCTGCTCCATACTTCCCGACGAGAACGAGGAGATCGTCGCGGCCGCGCTCCGGCGTCACCGCGATTGCGAGATCAAGCCGCTCCGCGGGGACTGGGTCGATGACACACCCGCCCTCCCCTGCCGCATCGAGGGTGCGCTCACCGTCATGCCGACGAGGCTCCACGAGGGATTCTTCGTCGCCCTCATCGAGAAGGCACGCTAGCGCCGCTCCCCTCGCTCGCGAGCCCGATCGCGCAGCAGAGCGACGACGAGATACACCGCGGCGACGCCGACGATGACCCCAACGTAGGGCAGAATGGGTCCGAGTATCATCAGGATATCCATGCAGGCACCGTCCAACGCTCTCATTCGCCCCACGAAGGGGCGGGGGTACAATGGCTTCGTCCTAGCTTATCCCAATGAGCTGGCGCGCCACCGTCATCGAACCAAAAGAACAGGAGTGCGACCCATGTCCTTCATCGAACTCGCACGCGCACGCTACTCCGAGCGGCGGTTCTCGAGCGATCCCGTGGAGCCCGAGAAGCTCTCCCTCATCCTCGAAGCGGGCCGCGTGGCACCCACGGCGAGGAACCTCCAGCCCCAGCGCATCATCGTCGTGACGGGGAAAGACGGGCTCGAGCGCATCGACCGGGCGACGGATTGCCGATTCGGCGCGCCCGTGGTGCTCATCCTCACCTATGACATGACGCGCGCCTCACGCAGCCCCGACGTTGTGGACTTCGGCGTCGTCGACACCTCCATCGTGGCGACGCACATGATGCTCCAAGCCCAAGAGCTCGGCATCCATAGCTGCTGGGTGGGGCGGATCGACCCGCCCGAGCTGCGGCGTGGGTTCTCGATCCCCCGCGAGCAGCGCATCGTGTCGATCATGGCGCTCGGCTACCCCTCCGAGCAAAGCGCCCCCTCCAGGCAACACGATCACATCCTGCCTGAGAGCGAGACGATCTTCTGGGCCTGAGGCCCAACCACGGCGCCCAGCCGATTCATGGAATCCCCCGACATCGAGGTCGGGCGGGGCATAAGTCGGCACGGCCTGGGTACAACCATCAAGCATGAAATCAGCTACCGACGGCGTCGATATGCGCCGCAGCGAAGGGGGACCCATGGAACCCAAGGATATGGACTCCACGTTCGACCCGAGGAACCGGGACGCCGGCGCCACGGAACCCACCCCGTTCCCCGATCCCCGGCCCGACGCGCCCATGCCCGTCCCCGCCGAGGTCCCCGAGAACATCGAGGCCACGATCGACTTCTCCGAAGTCGAGTTCGCGGAGGAGTTCGCCGAACCCGTCACCGCCGTCACACCCCGGGGCGTCCTTCCCCTCGAGCCCGCTCCCATAGAGGGCCGTCTTCGCAAGGCCCCCTTGAGCGTTCCCAGCGAGATCGAGGAGTGCAGCGGATTCACGCTGTTCGGACGGCGCATCAAGTCGCTGCTCTACACCACCGACGTCGCCGTCATCCGCAACTCCAACGCCGACGCCATCTTCGCCGTCTATCCCTTCACGGCGCAGCCCGCCATCACCCAGGCGCTGCTCACCGTCGCGGAATGCCCTGTCTTCGTGGGCGTCGGAGGCGGCACCACCGCCGGCAAGAGGTCGGTCCAGCTCGCCGCCGTCTCCGAGATGCAGGGGGCTGCGGGCGTCATCGTCAACTCCCCCGCCTCGCCGGAGATGGTCGAGCAGATCGCCAGCATGATCGACATCCCGGTCATAGCGACGGTCGTCCGCTGCGACGAGCTCGCGCACGCCAAGGTTCGTGCGGGCGCGAAGGTCCTCAACGTCGCCGCCGGCAAAGACACCCCCGCCGTCCTTCGCCAGCTCCGCGAGCACTATCCCAACATGCCCCTCATCGCATCGGGGGGACGTTCCTCGCTCTCCGTGCGCGAGACGCGCGAGGCGGGCGCCAACGCCGTCATATGGACGCCCCCCTCGGCCCAACAGCTCCAAGCCGACATGATGAAGCGCTATCGTGAGGCGGGGGCGAGCCCCGATGGTCCCATCATCGACCCCGTCAAGGCGAGCGCCGAGAACCCCCTCGAGAGCGCGCGCGCCGATGTACCCATTCCCGACGAGCTCATCGCCAAGGCCCATTCACCCCAGCAACGCCCTCGCAAGGGCCGTCCGGGATTCTTCTTCCCGCGCGTGAAGGGGCGCAAGGGCGTGTTCGCGCTCATCCCCGCCCTCGCCGCCCTCTTCGGATCGCTCTCCTGATCTGGAGAAGCGGACCAGGCGAGCACAACCGAAGAAGCCCCCGTCCCTCCAAGAGGAACGGGGGCTTTCCATTAGGATCCACTAAAAAGGGATACCCTAGTCGAGTTTGTACTTCTCGAGCGCCTTGAGGACGATGGCGCCTGCGTCGGTGCACAGGGAGTCCTCGGGCGCCTCGGTGAGCACGCGGACCAAGGGCTCGGTGCCACTCGCGCGCACAAAGACGCGTCCATTGCCCTCGAGGTACTCCTCGGCGCGGGCGATGGCCTCCTTGATATCGTCGCCGTTCATGACGGCATCCTTGTCGGAGACACGGACGTTGACGAGCTGCTGGGGATAGAGCTTGACGGGACGGGCGAGCTCGGAGAGCTTCTCGCCCTCGGCGCGCAAGACCTCCATGACGCGCAGGGAGGTGAGGATGCCGTCCCCCGTCTTGGCGAGATCGCCGAAGATGATGTGACCACTCTGCTCGCCACCGAGGTTGTACCCGTTCTCGCGCATGCAGGCATAGACGTACTTGTCGCCGACATCGGTTTTCACATAGCTCAGGCCCGCAGCCTCGAGCGCGCGGAAGAAGCCGAAGTTACCCATGACGGTCGGGACGACGGTGTGCTTGGCCAGACGACCGTACTTGTTGAGGTAGGTGCCGCAGACATAGAGGATGAGATCGCCGTCGACGAGATGGCCGCGCTCATCGACCGCGAGGCAGCGGTCGGCGTCGCCATCGTAGGCGAAACCGATGTCGAGACCGTTCTCGACGACGAAGCGCTGCAGGCCCTCGATATGGGTCGATCCGCAGTTGACGTTGATGTTGTAGCCGTTGGGGGCGTTGTTGATCACATGGGTCTCGGCGCCCAGGGCGTCGAAGACGGGGCGGGCGACGCTCGAGGCCGATCCGTTGGCGCAGTCGAGACCGATCTTCATGCCTTGGAGAGAGAAGCCGCAGCTCGCGATCAGGCTCGCGATGTAGCGGTTGCGTCCCTGCATGTAATCGACCGTGCAGCCGATGTTCTCACCGGTGGCGAGCGGAACCTCCATCTTGCCGTCGATGTAGTCCTCGATGAGCTCGAGGACGTCCTCGTCCATCTTGTAGCCCTCGTGGTTGACGAGCTTGATGCCGTTGTCAGTGTAGGGGTTGTGGCTCGCGGTGATCATGACGCCGCAATCGAAGCCGCCGTCGACGACCTCGAACGAGACACCCGGAGTTGGGATGACGTGGAGCATGTAGGCGTCCGCACCACTCGCGACCAGACCGGAGACGAGGGCGGACTCGAACATGTAGCTGGAAAGACGGGTGTCCTTGCCGATGATGACCCGGGCCTTGCGGCCCTGGCGCGCGCCGTAGTACCAACCGACGAAGCGGCCGATCTTGAACGCGTGGTCGACGTTGAGTCCCTCGTTGGCGCGGCCGCGGAAGCCGTCGGTGCCGAAGTATTTCATGCGTGCTCCTCCCTATGGGTGCGGGGGCGGCCCCGCGCGGGTGCGACACGGCGGGCGCGGGGCGGGATCTGGACCAAGTGGTCATTCGTTTGCAGGACCATCATAGCAGCGGCGCGGAAGCGGGCCACGGTGGAGGGGGGAGTTTCCACGCGTCGTGCAAATCGCCGCCCCGTCCGCAGAGCTTGCGTTTTTTCTTTGAAGCCTTCCCGCTTGGCACCGGTTATCCAACCTCTCGCAGAACGAGGGACGCCGCCTTCACAAGGTCTGGACACCTCGCGCGCATACTGGGACACGTTGGCGCGGCGCCCTCCCCGGGACCGCGATTTGACTCGAACGTCGCAAAGGAGATCCGCTATGGCCTTGCTGGACCACTCCGAACAGACCATGAAATACCTCTCCCTGCTCTCCCAGCAATTCCCCAACCAACAAGCCGCTTTCACCGAGATCATCAACCTCCAGGCGATCCTCAACCTCCCCAAGGGCACCGAGCACTTCATGAGCGACCTCCATGGCGAGTACGAGGCCTTCATGCACATCCTCAACAACTGCTCCGGCGTCGTGCGCGAGCACGTCGATCTCACCTTCGGGGACTCCCTCGACAACCAGCGGAAAGCCGATCTCTGCACCCTCATCTACTATCCTCGCGAGAAGATCGCCCTCGTGCGGTCCGCGCGGCAGGACAGCCCGACCTGGTACAAGACCATGCTCGACCAGCTCATCACCGTGGCGCGCAAGCTCTCGAGCCGCTACACCCGCTCGAAGGTCCGCAAGGCGATCCCCCATGATTACGCCTACATCATCGACGAGCTGCTGCACACCCATCCAGACGAGAACAACTATCGCGTCCGCTACCATGAGCGCATCATCGACTCCATCCTGGAGACCGACTCCACCGAGGAGTTCATCGTGTCCTTCGCCGAGCTCATCAAGCGACTCGCCGTCGACCACATCCATCTGGTCGGGGACATCTTCGATCGCGGGGGCGGCGCCTCGAAGATCATGGACCGGCTCATCGACTGCAACACGCAGAGGCTCGATATCCAGTGGGGCAACCACGACATCCTCTGGATGGGCGCCGCCGCTGGAGAGGAGGCCTGCATCGCCACCGTGCTCCGCAACAACTTGCGCTATGACAACTTCGAGATCCTCGAGAACGACTACGGCATCTCGCTCAGGGCCCTGGTGGCCTTCGCCGACCGGACCTATCGGCACGACGATGGGATGACGCCGCTCATCAAGGCCCTCAACGTCTTGCTGTTCAAGCTCGAAGGGCAGATCATCCGTCGCCATCCGGAGTTCGACATGGAGGGACGCCTCCTGCTCGAGCGGATCGATCCTGACGGGGGCACGGTCACTCTCGAGGACGGAAGCGTCCATCCCCTGACGACCACGGACTTCCCCACGATCGATCCCGAGCGACCCTACGAGCTGACCGAGGACGAGCAGGCCATCGTCGACAAACTCGTCAGCGAGTTCACCAGCACCGACCATCTGCGCCGACACATCGACTTCCTCTACAGCCATGGCTCCATGTACCTCGTCCGCAACGGCAACCTGCTGTTCCATGGATGCGTGCCCATGAACCCGGACGGCACGTTCAGCAGCGTCAACTGCATGGGGACCTGGAGAAGCGGCCGGGACTATCTCGACTTCTGCGACGAGGTGGCTCGCCGCGCCTGGAGGGAGCGCGATCGGGACGCACTCGACTGGATGTGGTACCTCTGGATCGGCTTCAAGTCCCCCGCTTCGGGGCGCCTGGTCAAGACCTTCGAGCGCTCCTACATCGCCGACCGCTCCACCTGGGTCGAACCCATGGATCCCTACTTCACCTTGACACACGACGCCGGATCATGCGATGCCGTCATGCGCGAGTTCGGCATCTATCCGGATCGCGGGCATATCATCAACGGGCACACGCCGGTCAAGACGAAGGCCGGCGAGCGGCCGGTCCGCGCCCAAGGCAAGCTGCTCGTCATCGACGGGGGCTTCTGCGCGGCCTACCATCCGGCCACCGGCATCGCGGGCTACACCCTCATCTCGAGCTCGCGAGGCATGAGGATCAAGGCCCATGAGGCGTTCAAGAGCGTCGAAGAGGCGATCACGCGCAACGCCGACATACAGAGCGAGACCAACAGCTTCGAACCCTGCGAGCAGCGGATCATGGTGAGCGACACCGACACCGGCGACGAGATCAGGGATCAGATCTGCGACCTTCGCCAGCTCCTCGACGCCTATCGGAGCGGCCTGCTCCCCGAGACGATCAACCGATAGGGCCCTTTCCCTCGCCGAGGGCCTCCCCACCGTCCCCGATAAGATCGATCTCGGGAATGTGGGCGAGGTCGGCGAGGGTGACCCCATCGACATAGGAATCGATGGCGCGCTCCAAACCGGTCCAGAACCTCACGGTGGAGCAAAGGTCCACGCGGCCGCACGACCCTTCGAGCCCCTCGCAGGCCACCGTGGGGCGCTGGCCCTCGGCGGCACGAAGGATGTCGCCCGCGGTGATCTCGGAGGCGGGACGGGCAAGCACGTAGCCGCCCCCCTTGCCACGGACGCTTCGGAGCAGCCCCTCCTGCATGAGCGGTCGGACGACCTGCTCGAGGTACTTGAGGGAGATGGACTCGCGCTCGGCCACCTCGCGCAGGGAGATCTTGCCCCCGCTCTCGCCGAATGCGGCGATGTGGATCATGAGCCGGAGCGCATAGCGCCCCTTCGACGAGATGAGCATCCATCCCCCTTCCGATCGCATCCCCAGCGCGAAGGCGGCTTCCTATCACGGCGCTGCGCTCCGCGGGGCATGGCGAGTCTTCATGGATTGCCGGGATTATGGCCATTGAAGAAAACAACCTTGACTAAAACCGGTACAATCATATCGTTAATCCGAGAGAATTCCTAGGGTTTCCGCACGCGCCGAGCCCTCGGCGCCGGGACCCTATATGAAGAAAGGCACCCGCTATGACATCTGCTTCCAGCAACGGACCGCTACTCTCCGTGCACGGCCTCACCGCCTCCGTCGAGCGCAAGACCATCCTGCGCGGCGTCGACATCGAGGTCGGTGCCGGGGAGACCCATGTTCTCATGGGTCCCAACGGAGCCGGCAAGTCGACCCTCGGACACCTCGTCATGGGCGATCCCGCTTACACGGTCGATGAGGGGTCCATCGTCTTCGACGGGCAGGACATCACCGACCTCTCTTGCGACAAGCGCTCGCGAGCAGGCCTGTTCCTCTCCTTCCAGGCCCCCGTCGAGATCCCCGGGGTCCCCCTCTCGAGCTTCCTCCGCGCCACCCTCGCAGGCCGTCCGGGCCTGGAGATGAAGGGCAAGGAGTTCCGCCGCCGGGTCAAGGAGCTCGCGGGCGAGCTCGATATGGACATCGCCTATCTCAACCGCGAGCTGGGTGTCGGCTTCTCGGGTGGCGAGAAGAAGAAGGTCGAGATGCTGCAGCTGCTGCTGCTCCAACCCAAGCTCGCCATCCTCGACGAAACGGACTCGGGCCTCGACGTCGACGCACTCGGCGTGGTCTCCCGAGGCATGGACGCCTACCGCCGCCAGACCGACGGCTCCCTGCTCATCATCACGCACAACACTCGCATCCTCGAGCACCTCGAGGTCGATCGCGTGCATGTCATGGTCAACGGCAGCATCGTCCGTGAGGACGACGCCTCGCTCATCCCCTGGATCGACGCGAACGGCTTCGACTCCTTCGAGCGCGAGGCGGCCTCGCGCGTCGAGGCGCGGGATGAGGCCGCGGCCGTCGCGCCGACCCGCCCGGTGGACGCCAACCTCGGCGCAGGGATGATCCAGTCGCTCCGCGCCACCCTCGGGGCATCCGGCGCAGACGCCGCGGGCACCCGCTAAGGAGGCGCGCCATGGCAAAGGACCGCACCGAGGTCGCGGACATCGACCGCAGCCTCTATGACTTCTCGTATGGGGAAGAGGGCTTCGAGCGCCTGGACGCCGGCCTCACCCCCGACATCGTGCGCGAGATCTCGGAGCGCAAGGGCGAGCCGGATTGGATGCTCGCACGCCGTCTCGAGTCCCTGGAGATCTACCAGCGCATGCCCAACCCCACATGGGGGCCGGGCATCGAGGGGCTCGATATGGACAACATCGTGACCTACGTCAAACCCAACACTGACCAGAAGAACGACTGGGACTCCGTTCCCGACGATATCAAGGACACCTTCGAGCGCCTGGGCATCCCCGAGGCCGAGCGCAGCTACCTCGCGGGCGTGGGCGCGCAATACGACTCCGAGCTCGTGTACCACAACATGCAGGACACCGCGTCCAAGATGGGCATCGTCTACTCGGGCATCGAGGAGGCCCTCCAGGACCCGCGATGGGAGGCCATGATCCGCGAGAGGTTCATGACGCTCATCCCGCCCACCGACCACAAGTTCGCCGCGCTCCACGGAGCCGTGTGGTCGGGCGGCTCGTTCGTCTATGTCCCGCGCGGCGTGAAGCTCGACTTCCCGCTGCAGAGCTATTTCCGACTCAACGCCCGCGGCGCGGGGCAGTTCGAGCACACGCTCATCATCGTCGAGGACGACGCCGACCTCCACTTCATCGAGGGATGCTCGGCACCCAAGTACAACGTGGCGAACCTGCACGCCGGCGCCGTCGAGCTCTTCGTGGGCAAGAGGGCCCATCTTCGCTACTCGACGATCGAGAACTGGTCGAAGAACATGTACAACCTCAACACCAAGCGCGCCCGCTGCGAGGAGGAGGGCGAGATCGAGTGGATCTCCGGCTCCTTCGGCAGCCACGTGGGCTACCTGTATCCCATGAGCGTCCTCGCGGGCCGCAAGAGCCACTCGAGCTTCACGGGCATCACCTTCGCAGGGGCCGGGCAGAACCTCGACACCGGATGCAAGGTCGTCCTCGGCGCACCCGACACCAAGGCGACCGTCGAGACCAAATCCATCTCGAAGGGCGGCGGCATCTCGACCTTCCGCAGCTCCATCGTCGCCACGCCTGCCGCGGAGGGGGCGGCTGCATCCGTGTCATGCCAATCGCTCATGCTCGACGACATCAGCCGCTCAGACACCATCCCGGCAATGGACATCCGTGCCAAGAACGTGGACATCGGACATGAGGCGACCATCGGTCGCATCGGAGACGACAAGATCT
>JAXDWR010000069.1:0-7712 GCA_034088265.1 Collinsella sp.
ATGCCGTTAGGTTTAGTTGCGGGGGGGGGGGGTATAGGGGTATGCTCACGGAAATTGGAAGAATGGATGCACGCCTCATGTCGATGCAGGCCGGATCAATATGGGGGACCATCATGAAACGGGGTCGAAAGATCAGCCGCAGCCGCAATCTTGCCTTAGTTCTGTGGGCGCTCGCCATCTTCGTTACCCTCGCCGTTCCCGCGGTGGTGTACGCAACATCTCAAAGGGTGTCTGATCCCGACACGTCCAATAGCTATCCGTTTAGCGACGATCAGGCGAGCACACGCTACAACGGTCGCGTGTGGACCGACAAGTCGGTCCACATCGGAGATGTGGAGCTCCAGGACAGCGGCATCAGGGTGGAGAACACCGAGGCAGATGGGTTCTTGGTTGAGTACTCCGCACTGGCGACCACCACGAGGGTCAACAACACCTACTACACCCCGGTCGACGTCGTCTTCGTGGTGGATCTCTCCGCCTCTATGTACAGTGGCGACTCATCTAAGATGGAGAACGGAATGACGCGCTTGGCGAACCTCATGGATTCGCTCACGACGTCCGTCAACTCGTTGATGGGAAAGAACGAGGGCAATCGCGTTGCGGTGGTGGGATACCGCTCTGCTGATAAGGCCGATATCCTGTTGCCGCTTGAAACTTACGGCAAGGTTGAGTTCTCCACAGATAAGAAGACGCCGATTGATACCAAAAACGAGACGCTTAAACTAAAGGTTGTAGCTGACGGGGAAGAAAAATCAACCCTTGAGCTGGGCGAAAAGAACACGGGCACGAACATTCAGGCGGGAATCGCCGCGGGCATGGACATCCTGAACAAGACTGTCGAGACAGACTATAGCTATCCGAATGGCGGACCGACCGTCAAGCGCGTCCCCTCCCTGATCCTCATGGCCGATGGCTATGCGACCCACTCCTCTCCGGCGGAGCAGTGGTGGGATAACTCCGGCAATCAGCTCGAGGAGTCGCTCGGCATCGGAAAGGGCGTCTTCGAGGGGCATGCTCTCAAGGCCATGCTCACGGCCTCATACATGAAGAAGCAGGTCAACAATCATTACAATATCGATTCCAACTCCGAATACCCCATGCGCGTCTACACCTTGGGTTTCGACCTTCACTCCTATGAGGAGAGCGGTCAGACCGATGCTTACGATGTGGCCCGGGCCACCCTCAATCCAGCGCAGTATGTCTCGAGCGCTAGCAGCAATGAGTATGGCAAGAGGATCCAGGATGATTTCGATAAATACCTAACCGGGAGTACCCCAACAACCAACACAGGTATTAGCTTCAGGTTGTTCAGTGGGGCGAACGCCACGAAGCCGACCGGAGAAGATTGGAGGGGCTGGAGCGAAGTCTATGCGTTTGAACCCAGCTATAGGGTTTTTGAGAGTTCGAGCAATAAAGATGTGTACGAACAATTCAAGGATGGGGACCCTGTCGATCTGAGATATGACAACAAGCCGAACGCGAGTGGAAAATACGGTGCCTGGGTCACCTTCGACTACGAAGGCTACACGCTGAATCATCCCAGAAAGGATGACGTGACGTCGCTCAACTACACCGATAAGTATTACCAGGCTGATAGCACGACCGACGCTTCCAAGGCATTCGAGGATATCGTCAACACCATCACGACGAGCCGCCCCCAGGGTCCGACTCAGGTTGAGGGCGACGACCCCGTCACCAGTGGCTACATCACCTACACCGATCCGATCGGTGATTACATGGAAGTCAGGGATGTGAAGACGATCGTCTTCGCCGATCAAAGCTTCGATCGGACGACCGATCCCGTTGAGAGCGTGGATACAAGCAAAGGCGAGAGAACGCGTACCTACACCTTCAGCGGCTCCGTCGATAGCCCGGCATATGGCACGCACGATCTGAGCCAGATCAAGATCACGGTCGTGACGGATAAAGTCAACCGAGACGGCACCCCGTCTCTTGAATCTCGGGACTACCTGAAGATCGAGATCCCCGCATCGATCATTCCACTCCGTACCAGCACGATCACCTACGCTGCAGATGGCAAGACGATCGAGAGTAATGTAGATAATGGCCTGATGCCCATCCGTGTCTTCTACACTGTCGGCCTGCGCGCGGGCGTGCTCGATCCCGAGGGACGAGTGAGGATGGATGATCCTGCAACCGCCGATGTGGCGGAGGGCGTTTCCGCAGAATATCTGGCCGGCCAGTCTATGGATGGCGGGGTGGCTTTCTATAGCAATCTGTTCAGCAAGGGCGAGAGGCCGACCGGCCCCGATAGCAAGACGACCATCGGAGATGCGTTCTCCACGTTCGTCCCGGCAGATAACAACCCGTTCTATTACTTCCAAGAAGATGTCCCGTTGTATATGGACGAAGGTCTCACCGAGCGCGCGACCGGTATCGATCTCGTCGATAATCAGACGTATTACTTCAGCATCGATTACGTGGACCGCACCAATCATGTGACTTCGACGATCGCGCGTCAGGGCATGCTTTTGGAGCAGGGGGCGATCCAAGTCGATGAAAAGGGCGAGACCTACATCGCGAAGGGCTCTCCGCGCTTAGGCAACCTGCTTGACCTTGTCAATCAGGCGGACAAGCGGCCCAACATCACCAGCACCGCGCAGCATCGATATTTCCCTGAGTATACGAGCGACGATCATCGGGGCGCCCTAAAGATCTACCACGGAAACAACGGCCGCGTTGTCTTCCCGGCTCCCGAGGCTCCCGTCAAGCCAGGGCTGAACTTGAAGAAAGTCGACGACAGTAATAAGCCTCTTGGCGATGCAGCATTTGACTTGTATCTGGATAGCGATTCAAACAGCAGTTTCGATGACAAACTCGATACAAAGGTTGCATCGGGCACCTCCGATGAGAACGGCGTGGTTGAGTTCGCCTTCCTCGAAGGCCACGAGCTTGCCTTCGATAAGACCTACTTCCTCGTCGAGACGAAGGCCCCATCAGGTCATCAGCTGATGTCTGGCGCGATCTCCGTCGTGTTCTCGATTAACAAGAGCGGCGATGGCAACATGGATGCCGATGCCCCGGTGAAGGCGACGATCACGCTTCCCGATGGGACGAGCGAAGAGAAGCCGTGCTCATCCGTCGACCCCGCGACCCATGTCTGCACCGTCACGATCACGGTGACAAATCATGCGCTTCCCGATCTCCCTGCAACGGGAGGAAGCGGAACGATCGCAGGTCTTTGCGCGGGCGCTGCGCTTGTCGCCCTTGGTGGATGGGCGATTGCTGGGAGCTTTGGAAAGTCTCGGGTTTAAAAGGGCCTGACGGTTGACGCCGTTTCTCACCGATGGATTCACAACCGATAGTTGCCATGGCAACGAAAGGGAGGAAGATATGAAACTAAGAACGTATGATTTGGTCAAGAGAGTGGTCGCTTTCTCGTTGGCGCTGTGCGTCGCGCTGTGCGCCCTGCCCTTCGCGGCGCATGCCGCCCAGCCCGCCAATTCCCAAACTTTGACCATCAGCGGCCTTCATGAAGGCGATACGGTCAAGCTCTACCGCGTGGTCGATTTCACGTATGAGGGTGCTTCGGATACGTACACATGGGATTTCGCTCCCGGGGGATTGAAAACACATCTCAATGATTCCGGCGTTACCATCGATGGGCTCACGGATGATGCCAGTGCCAAGGAAGCTGCAGCGAAGATGTCGACGTATATCTCCGGTCATTCCGGAGAGTTCACCGGCAGGACCAAAGAGGCCATCGTCGCCACGGGCGCTAATACGGTTGGGTTCGAGTTCACCGCTCCTGACGATCTGGGTATGTACCTCGTTCAGGTGACCCCTGCGGGCAGCACGCAGGGCGTTGTGTACCAGAACGCCCTGGTGAAGTTCGAGCCCAAGCAAGGCGTGGACGGCTCTTGGACGGCAACGCTTGGTTCCAGTGCCCTGGACATGAAGCAGTCCAACGTGACGATCGACAAGAAGATCGACGACGGTGCAGATGGGGTGGATAGCTCCGATGCCTATGGTGTCGGGGACGCGGTCCCGTTCAAGGTCGAGATCCTCGTTCCCGTGTATTCGCCAGACGACATCCCTGGCGCGACGTTCATCCTGACCGACACGATGTCCAAGGGACTCACCTTCACCGAGAAGGATCTCGTCGCTATCAAGGCTTCAGGCATCACTTTGCAAGAGGGCAGCGATTACACCCTCGCCCGCAGAGCGGATGGATTCACTGTCGAGTTCAAGAGCTCTGTTCTTTCCTCCTATGGTGGCCAGACGCTGACGCTCGAGTACTCCGCCACGCTGAACGAGGGCGCCGTGCAGACGAATCCCGACACCAACGAGGTGACGCTCGACTACACCGATGGTCAGATCACCGACAAGGTCACCGTCAAGACCTATGCCCTGAATGTTCTCAAGAAGGATGAGAAGGGCGGCGCGCTCAAGGGAGCCACGTTCGAGCTGTACAAGAAAGCTAACAAGGGCGATGAGGGCGCCGTCGACCTCGGCGATGGGAAGTACGGCGTGCTCGTCCTTGAGGCGAAGGCCTCGGGCGACGACGGCAAGATCGCGTTCGAGGATCTCGGTGCCGGGACCTACTACCTCAAGGAGACGGCGGCCCCTGATGGCTATCAGCTCGATAAGACCGTCCGCGAGATCACAATCAACGCCGAAAAAGCCGGGTTGGACAACATCGTTGAGCTCCAGGTGACCAACAAGAAGACCCCCGCCCTTCCCGTGACGGGTGGGGTCGGCACCATCGCGCTCACCGTTGGCGGTGTGGCGATCATCTGCGTCGCCGTGCTCGTCCTTCGCTCGCGCAAGACGAACGAATAGACAGCATGCTGCCTTCCCAGGTTAGATCGCCGCTGCCCGCGTATGACCGCGGGCAGCGGTTTTCTGCACCTCAGCGCCCGCCCGCGTCGGATGGGGGCGGTTCGAGGCGTCGTCCCCGCATCACGACGCTCCTGGCCGTTTTGGCGATCCTTGTGGGCATGGGGATGCTCGTCTACCCGCTCGCGAGCAACCTTCTGCTCGAGGCGTCCCAGGGCCAGGTGCTCTCCTATCATCAGGAGGCCGTGAGCCAGAAGAGCGAGGCCGACCTCGAGGCCGAGCGCGAGCGGGCGCGGGCGTACAACGCCGACCTTGTCGAGAGCCGCACCTTGATCACCGACCCGTTCCTGGGCGATCGCCCCTCCGTGGACAGGGATCGCTATGAGGGCGTGCTCAACGTTTCGGGCGACGGCGTGATGGGGATGATATCGATCCCCAAGATAGGCGTGGAGCAGCCCATCTACCATGGGGTCTCGGATGATGTCTTGCAAAAGGGGGTCGGTCATCTGGAGGGCACGTCCGTGCCCATGGGCGGCGAGTCGACCCATAGCGTGCTCACGGGCCATACCGGGCTCCCCTCAGGCGAGATATTCGACAAGCTCGACAAAGTTGAGGTCGGCGACTTCTTCATCCTGAGCGTGCTGGGCGAGGACTTGGCCTACCGCGTCACCGATATAGAGGTCGTCTTGCCGGAGAGGACCGAGAGCCTCATCGTGCAGCCGGAGCGGGATCTGGTGACGCTCGTCACCTGCACGCCCTATGGCGTCAATTCGCACAGGCTCCTCGTCCATGCCGAGCGCTGCGATATCCCGCGCGAATGGATCGAAGCGGACGAGGGGACGGGGCTCGACCGCTCTCTCGATCGCAAGTCCGGCGCGATTTCCCGCTTTGTGCTCCTCGCCCTTCTGCTGCTTGGTGCTATTGCCAGCGTCGCTGCCTTCATGGTCTGGTTGCGCCGAAGGACCGATCGTCGTCGGGGTGCGGCCTGCGGCGCTCCGCGGTCTGTGCCTGGAAGCCATTTTGGGCATGGGCGCTCGGACGTGAGGGGCGGATCGGGCTCCGGGCGTCCGCTTGGCAAGGGAGGGGCCCATGCGGCCCATCGACGCGATTCCTCGCGCGGGGGTGACGGTCGATGAGCCGCCATGGCGCGGATCGCCGGGGCGCCCACTTCAAGCCCACCCCTTCGATCGCCGACCCTCTGGACTCGCCCGCTTATCGAGGTGATGCTGCGTCTCGCCGCCGCCGCGACACCTGCGGTGGCGGTCGGGGTCGACGCTTCGTGGCCAGCCTCGTCGCCACGGCCCTACTCCTTTTGGGCGGCGTCCTGCTCATGCTGCCCGTCATCTCGGCTTGCTTGGCGCAGGTGGAGGCCGAGGCCACGTTGGAGGAATGGAACGAGCGGATCTTGAGCGATACCGCGGCGGTCGATGCCGCCTACGAGGGCATGCTCGCTTACAACGACCTCATCCGATCCGGCGGTGCCGGTGCGATCAACGACCCCTTCGCCCTCGACGGATCCACGATCGGCGACATCGTGCTTCCCGATGGAATCGTGGGCACGGTCGATATCCCCGCCATGGGCATCTCGATCCCGCTTTACCTGGGCGCCACCCCGGAGAACCTCTCGGTGGGACTCGGTGTGATATCGGGCACCTCCATGCCCACGGGAGGGGCGGACACCAACACCGTGATAGCGGGTCATCGCGGCGTCAACTCCGGCCTCACCATGTTCCGTGATATAGAGAAGCTGCAGCCGGGCGACGTGGTCACCGTCCGCACTCCGTGGGATGTGCTCGATTACCGCGTGAGCGAGATGCGTGTCATCGATCCCGATGACACCGAGGCGGTGGGCGTCCAGGAGGGACGCGAGCTGTTGACGCTCCTCACCTGCCACCCTTACGGATCGAATCGGACGCGGATGATGGTCGTCTGCGAGCGCGATCATGGGGGCGATGCCGAGTCGCGGGACCCCTCATCGAGGAGCGTGGTCGAAAAGATGGGCGACGCCGTCATAGCGACTCTCGTCCCCACGGTCTCGATGGAGTCCCCCTCGCTCATGGTCGAGGGCACGCTCAGGATCCTGGGGCTGGTCCTCGTCATCGGGTCCCTTGCCTCCATCATCGTCAGGCTCGTTCGGCAGCGTTGACCCATCTCCTTCATAAAGGAAGTCGGGCATGTCGCTCACGGGATGGACGGGAGGGCCTCTTTGCCCGTAAGCGGCATGCTTCACAGCCCGAGCGCGACGCATCGCACGCACTGAAGAAATCTAAGTGCCAATTCATTAGATTTTTTAACTTGTCATTGTATAAATCCAACGAGGTGGGTACTATTCTTGGCGTACGCAAGGTATCGCCGGGTGGGACACCGCGCCCACCGGCAACAAAGGAGGAATCCAGCATGAGTCTCAAGCCGCTTGGAGATCGCGTCCTTATCAAGCCCGACGCCGCGGAGCAGAAGACCGCTTCCGGTCTCTACATCGCCAGCAACGCCCAGGAGAAGCCGCAGCGCGGCGAGATCGTCGCCGTCGGTGCCGGCAAGCTCGGCGAGAACGGCGAGCGCCTGCCCATGGACGTCAAGGTCGGCGACAAGGTCATCTACGGCAAGGTCGGTGGCAACGAGATCAAGGTCGACGGCGAGGACTACCTCCTCATGCGCGCCGACGACATCTACGCCGTCGTCGAGTAGCTTCCGCTCCCGACCCGACCGCGCCCCCGAGAGGTGCGCATCATATGAATCGCTTTCCCTTTGGAGGAATGAAACATGGCTAAGAACATCACCTTCGACACCGACGCGCGCGCCAAGCTCGCCAAGGGCGTCAACACCCTGGCCGACGCCGTCACCGTCACCATGGGTCCCAAGGGCCGCTACGTCGCGCTCCAGCGCTCTTTTGGCGCCCCGACCATCACCAACGA
>JAXDWR010000070.1:0-22342 GCA_034088265.1 Collinsella sp.
AGATTTTAAGTCTCCTGCGTATGCCAATTCCGCCACGCCCCCATAGGGCTCAAGTCTACCACGACAAGCGGGGAGTCCATCCAACAGACGGGTCCCGTTCCGACAGCACCTCGAACATCGTCGAGGCGACGCCCGCCATAAGGCCGTTCTCGCTGATCGTGAGCTCGTCGAACCCGCCGGTGAGCATCAGCTCGCGCACGATGATGGATCCGGCGAGGATGACCGGGGCGCGCTTTGGCTGCACCCCTGCGATGCGCCCTATCCGCAGCACATCCAATCTGCTGAACGTATCGATCGCACGATCGACGTCCTCCAGGGAGAGCGTGCTCAGATGGATGAGGTCGGGATCATACACAGCCATCCGCCTCGTCATGGCCGCGATCGTGGTCACCGTCCCTCCGACGGCGACCATGCGCTCGGGCCGGTCGACCCCATCCCAATACGATTCGAACCGCTCATGCACGAAGAGGCGCGCCCTCTCGATATCGCCCCGACACGGCGGCGCCTGCCCAAGGAATCGCTCCGTGATGCGTCGGCAGCCGATATCGAAGGAGTGCGACCGCTCTATGCCCAAGGGGGCGCCGGGCGCATAGCTGCCCAACACGAGCTCGGTGGACCCTCCGCCCGAATCCGCCACCACGATCCTCTCCGAGGCGAAATCGCGCGCGACCCCGAGGAAGGTGAGGGCGGCCTCGGTGTCGCCCGAGATCACTTGGGGCGCGAAGCCCAGATCCTCGAGGGCGAGGAGGAGCTCTCCTCCATTGTCGACATCGCGCGCCGCGCTCGTGAGCGTCATACACACCGCATTCGGAGCGAAGTCATCGATGGCGTCCCTGAACATGCGAACGGCCGAGATGACACGATCGACCGCGGCCGGCGAGAACCGCCCCGTCGCGTCGACCCCTTCGCCCAGGTCGGTGATGACGCCGTCCTTGCGCGCGGAAAGCTGGGCGCCGTCGCGCATCTCGACAAGGGCCAGACGAGACGAGACGGTGCCCAAGTCGACGATGCCCAAACGGACCGCGCTCGAAGCCTCCATGGCGCACCTACTCATCGCTGGAGCCGGGAGCGGGAGCGACCTGACCGCTCGTCCCCTCGAAGAGGAAGATGGCATCAAGGATCCGATAGTACCAAGGCGATGACTCGATCACCCTCCGCTCGGCGTCCTCGACCTGGGAAGATGTGAGCGGCTCATCCCCATCCTTCGATTCGGCGGGATTCTCCCCCGCCTCGGGGGCCCCGTCCTGCGGGGATTCGGAATCGCTGTTGGGGGAATCGCCGTCATCATCGAGCCCCTCGACGATGATGGCCTTCTCACCGGGCATGACCATCCCCTGCTCGCGGGCAGCGGCCTCGATGCCCTCCTTGGAGAGATAGCGGTTGACCTCGTCCTCCAACCCGTCGTTGTATTTCTCCCGGATGGCCATCTGCTGCTCGAGGATGGTGTTCACGCGGTGCGCGACATAGAGGTCACGCACCGGGAAATAGACGCTGACCAGCGCGAGAAGGAGGACGACCGTGATGAAGATCGGCTTGTTGGGCCCCGTCGTGAAAGAGTAGACGGCTTGGACCGCCCGGTTATCGCTCGCATAGCGCATGAAGTCCGTCGCGCGACGAGCGCGACCGGGATTTCGCGCGATGGAGTCACCCGACGGCGTCGCGGCATCCCGGCGGGTCCGCCGCGGCACCGCGCTCCCAGACCCCCGGCCCGCAGCGGCCCGGCCGCGATCGGTCGCGCGAGAAGCGCCCGCGCGCCTCGATGCGGAGGAAGATGATCCTGTTCTATGGCGATTCGTGTCAGTCATGGCGCCTTGTTCGTTTTGGGTTCGTGTGCGCGTGCATCTTGCCCCACAGTTATACCATGATGCCACGTGGCAATTGTGCAGGCTTCGCGAGGGGAGCTCCCCTCGTCCCTCGCACGACGAGATGGGCCCATCAATCAACGGCGGTACAGGGCGAGGTCGAGGAGCTCCATCAGGGTCTCGGCATCGGACTCCCCGCGCTCCATCGAGAAGCAGATGGCATCCCAGATGAACGAGGCGGCCTCTGAGATCCCCACCCTCTCGAGCGCAGCGACGTCGATGCCCGGGTCATGCTCGATCCGCACCGCGATGCCGTCGAGGATGGCCTGTCGGCACTCCCGATCGAGAAGGGCCGCATCGCCCATCCTGATGCGATCCCCGGACGCCTGGACGCCGGACGCCGAGTCGCGTCGCCGGAAGCCCGGCATCCCCGCCACGGCATCGATCAGATCCCGACAATAGGAGAGCAGGTCCCCGGGCTGCATGGCCTCTGCCTCCTCCGCGCTGGGCAGAGCGCCCGCCACCTCCACAACCTCATCCCAAAACCGGGCGGCGACCTCCGAGATGAGCGAGGCCTTGCTGGGGAAGTAGTTGTAGACCGTCCCGGTGGCCACCCCGCACTCCAAGGCCAGGGCCCGCATGCTCAGGGACTCCAATCCCTCGCGGCGAGCCCGTTCGCAGGCGACGCCCAGGATCCCCTCCCAGCTCGCGACCGACTTGTTCCCCATCTGACGCCTCCCCGTCGCGCATGTCACCGCTCGGTGAGCTTGACCTCATCCCACAACCTGTTGAGCTCGGCCGTCGATGCGCCCCCAAGCGCGACCCCTTGGGCGCGGGCGGCCTCCTCCATCGCCTCCCAGCGCGTGCGGAACTTGGCCGTGGACGCCCTCAGGGCGCTCTCGGCGTCGATCCCCTCCTTGCGAGCCACGTTCACCAAGGCGAAGAGCATATCGCCGAATTCCATCTCACGAGCAGGGCTACCCGGCTCCTCGCGCTCGAACTCCGCTCGCTCCTCGGCGACCTTCTCCCATACATCCGAGACCGTGTCCCATTCGAAGCCCACGGCCGCCGCCTTGCGCGAAACCTTCTGGGCCTGCATCAGGGCGGGCAGCGATCGGGGCACGCCGTCGAGCAGGCCCTCGGGGCGCTCCCCCTCCGCCGCGGCGCGCGAGTCCCTCGCGCCCTTCTCCGCCAGCTTGACGTCATCCCAGATCGCGAGAACCTCCTCGGGATCCGATGCACGGGCCTCATCGAAGACATGGGGGTGCCGGCGGATCAGCTTCGCATCGATGTCGCGCGCGACATCGGCCATCGTGAACTCCCCTGCGTCCGCGGCGATCTGGGCATGGAGGACGACCTGCATGAGCACGTCGCCCAACTCCTCGCGCAGATGCGCGACGTCGTCGCCCTCTATGCAGTCGACGGCCTCGTACGCCTCCTCGATCATGTTCTTAGCGATGGAGGAATGGGTCTGCTTGCGGTCCCATGGGCACCCGTCGGGTTGGCGCAGGCGCCAGATCGTCTCGACCAGACCCTGGAACGCCTCGCGGGCATCCGACAGGGTCGACCTATCACGCGTCAGGGCCGCTAGGCTCGAAGACGCGGTCTCTCTCCACTCAGCCATATCGGTTCCTCCTCCTACGGCCCTATTCGACCTCGGTCAAGGCCACGTGGCGAAACGCCTGGTCGACCGGCATCCCACTCGTATACACCCCATAGCTATTCGTCCCGTCCTTGGGAATGGAGACGCTCCCCGGATTGAAGGCCCAAAGACCGCCATGGCCCTCGATCCCGCCGTTGACCTTCACGTGGGTGTGACCGAAGAGGACGGCCGAGCCCAAGGCGAGGTCGGGCAGATCATCGACGCTGTTATGGAAGCCGGCTCCATGGACGTGCCCATGCGTGCAATAAAGGACCCTCCCCCCATCGTCCACAACGCGCGCGTCATCCGCCATGCAGGGGAAGTCCAAGACCATCTGGTCGACCTCCGCGTCGCAGTTCCCGCGGACGGCGGTGAGCGGATACCTCGAGGCAAGGTCGTTGAGCAGCGGTATCACGCGCTTGGGATCGTAGTCGCGGGGCAGGTCGTTGCGGGGCCCATGGTAGAGCAGGTCCCCGAGCAGGATGATCGCGTCGGGGGATTCGCGCTCCACCGCGGCGGCGAGCCGATCCGCCCAGTACGCGGATCCATGGATGTCGGAAGCGATGAGCACGTTCATGGTGCCTCCCTTGATGGCGTTCGATATGGGTGCGAGGGGATTGTACCCGCGTCCGGTCAGATGCGAGCGCCGCGAGTCGCCGAGAGCAGGATCGCGTCGAGGGGAAGGCCCTCCCGACGGGCGATCGTGGCCACGTCCTCGAACTCGGGCTTCACCCTCATGGAGCCGTCGGGCAGGGTGACGGCCTTCCCGCGAACCGTCCCCCAGGGCGTCTCGAGCTCGACCTCGTCGCGGGGGAGCACGGACCTGTGCATGGCGCAGCGGCGCAGGCCGATCGTTGTGGTCTCTCGGAAGATGAGGGACTCCAGCCGCGAGACGTCCTCGGGGGAGCAGATGACCTGGAGCTGATGGGCCGGGCGGCCCTTCTTGGTGCAGATCGCGATCCAGTGCACCTCTCGAGCCCCGGCGTCGCGCAAGAGATCGGCGGCATACGCGAGCCGCTCCCCGGTCGAGTCATCGATATCGCACTCGATCTTGACGACCATATCGGCATCCACCTGGGAGGAGGGAGCGGGGACGCGCTCGATGAGCATCGCTCGGAGAATGGATGGGACCTCGTAGGACCGCTTGCCCGCGCCGAGTCCGATGCGACGCACCCGATACCGGGAGGGGAGCTCGATCGACGGGCCGAGGGCCGCGACGAGGGCGGCACCCGTGGGCGTCACCAGCTCACCCGAGATAGCGGAGCTCGAGAGCGGAAGCCCTTGGTCGGCGGCTATATTGAGAGTCGCCGGCACGGGGACGGGGATCACGCCATGCTGGCAGCGGATCGTGCCGCGGCCATCGACGAGGACGGGGACGATGACCTCCCCGATCCCGAGGAAATCGACCAGCACCGCCGCCGAGACGATGTCGACGATGGAGTCGACGGCCCCGACCTCATGGAAGTGCACCTGCTCGATGGGGACGGCATGGGCCTTCGCCTCGGCCTTGGCCAAGATGCGAAACGCCCTCGTCGCGATGGCCTTCGCGCGCGCCGAGATCCCCGAGGCTCCTATGATCCCCTCGATATCGGCAAGGCCACGATGGACATGTTCGTGGGCCGCATGGTGATGATGGTCGGCATGGTGAGACGCACCGGGATGGTCGTGCCCCGTGTGGCCCATGGGCTCCTCCGCCATGTGGCCGTGGTCGCCATGCAGATAATCCATGTCATGATCGAGGCCGGCGGCAGGGCCGTCCAGCTCGACATCGAAATCAAGACAATCTACCCCGGCCTTGGAGACGCGAGACAGATGGATGGCGTACCCATCGAGCGGAACCGTCGCGAGGGCTTCGCGAAGCGCCGCCTCGGCATCGTCTCCCCCTAGGTCGAGCAAGGCGGCCACGAGCATGTCCCCCGCCACCCCCGCCTGGCAATCAAGGTGCAGGGCGACCCCGCCCGCATCTCCCCCGGAAACCGTTCCCATGACCATGGACTTATCCCTTCCCTCCCGGTAGATGATTGATGAGCGAGGCCTGGTAGGCCGCCCCAAACCCGTTGTCGATGTTCACCACCGAGACGCCGCTCGCGCAACTGTTGACCATGGCGAGCAGCGTCGAGAGGCCACCGAGGTTGGCGCCGTAGCCCACGCTCGTGGGCACCGCGATCACCGGACAGGCCGCAAGGCCCCCCACGACGCTCGGCAACGCCCCCTCCATCCCGGCAATGGCGATGATCACCTGGGCGGAGGCGATGCGATCGGCATGGCGGAGTAGCCTGTGGATACCGGCCACACCGGCGTCGTGGACGCACTCCACGCAGTTACCCAGGAACCGGGCTGTCACCTCGGCCTCGCTGGCGACGGGAAGATCGCTCGTCCCCGCCGTGACGATGAGGATGGTGCCGTTCCCATCAGGCGCGGGCATGTCCCCCACCACACCCGCCCGGGCGTGCGCATGGTAGGAGAGGGGGCAGCCCATGTCCTCGAGCTCGCCGGCCTTAGCGGGATCGAGACGCGTGATGAGGACGCGCGCCTGCCCCGCTCGCCGCATCTCCCCGACGATCCCCGCGATCTGTGCGGCGGTCTTACCGGCCCCGTAGATGATCTCGGAGACCCCCGTCCGGAGCCCTCGCTCGTTATCGACGGCAGCGTATCCCAGATCGCCCACCGCATCGTGGCGCAACGCGCACACGAGATCGTCGGGCGTCATATCGCCCGAGGCCACCGATCGCGCGAGAACGCGCAGATCCGATGCGTCCATGCAAACCCCCGTTCCCTCGCCGTCCGAGCCGCGCGATCGCGTCAGGTGGTCGACGTGCGCGAAGGACCGCTAGAGCAGCGATGCCTCCCACTCCTTCTCCTTGAAGCCGACGAGGACCAAGTCCTCCGAGACGATGAGGGGGCGCTTGACCAGCATGCCGTCGGTCGCGAGGAGCGCGATGGCGTCGGCCTCGGACATGCCGCCGTCGAGCATGGCCTTCACGCCGAGCTCGCGGTAGCGCATACCGCTCGTGTTGAAGAACCGCCGCAGCGGGAGACCGGAGAGCGGTATCCAGCTCGCCAGCTCCTCCACGGTGGGGTTCTCCTCGACGATATGGCGATCCGTGTACGAGACGCCGTGGTCGTCGAGCCACTTCCTCGCCTTCTTGCAGGTCGAGCACTTCGGATATTCGATGAACAGCACCGGCATGGCGACCTCCCTCGATCGATATGTTCCAGCCCATGTGGCGGGCGGATCGGGCACTCTGCCATCTTATCGCATCGCCCCGCGCGGACACCAATGCGGGAGGGGTGCTTGCTATACTGGTCCCCATGGAAACCAAGATGGATCAAGACAAGGCGACCCCCTCCCCCGCTCGCCGCGCGGCCCTCTATGGGGCGCTCGCGGCGCTAGCGCTCGCGGCCGGATATCTGGAGGCGCTCATCCCCCTCCCCGTCATGGCCCCCGGCGTCAAGCTCGGGCTCGGCAACGCGGTGGTCCTCTTCGCGCTCGAGCGGATGGGGGCGAGGCCCGCTCTCGCGCTCATGCTCGTCAAGGTAGCCTGCACGACCCTGCTCTTCGCCAATCCCCAGACCTTCGTCTTCAGCCTCGCCGGCGGGCTCCTCTCATGGGCGGCCATGGCGATCCTGCACCGAACAGGGCTCTTCTCAACCGTGTCCATCTCGGTCGTGGGCGGCATCTCGCATAACGCGGGTCAGCTCCTGGCCGTCGCCGCGATACTCTCCCCCGCGGTCGCCCGGGCGAGCGCTCCGGTCCTCGTCGTCGCGGGTGTCCTGTGCGGACTAGCCGTGGGCATCCTGGTCCGAGCCGTCCTCGCCGCCATCCCCCGGGAGGCCCTCCATGCCTGATCGCGCGAAGCCCATCCCCCTCACGTCGCGGATCCGCCCCCTCTCCCGTCGAGGGGTGTGTGCCGGGGCGTTCGGCTTCGCCGTCCTCGCCTCGGGATGCTCTCGGCCCAGCGCCGAGGAGGAGGTGCGGGAGAGCGTCACGGGCTCCACATTCGCCTTCGACACCTATTGCACCTTCACGGTCTATGGGGACGCCGACGCCCCGGCCCTGCTCGCCCGGGAATGCGCGCGATTCGACGGACTGTTCAACGCCTACGACCCAGACAGCGACATAGCCCGCATCAACGCCGCGGGAGGCGCCCCCGTGATCGTCGACCCCGACACGCTGGAGCTCGTCCAAAAGGGACTCGAGTTCTCGTCGCAGGCCCAAGGGAGGTTCGACATCACGATCGGCGCCGTCTCGATGCTGTGGGACTTCACGTCGGGGAGGAAGCCCGATGACAAGGAGATCCAGCGAGCCATCGGCCATGTCGACTGGCGGGGCGTGGAGGTGGATCCCGACGCCTCGACCGTGAGGCTCGCGGACCCAAGCGCCAAACTCGACCTGGGCGGGATCGCCAAGGGATTCGTCGCCGACCGCCTCTGCACGACGCTCTCCGATCGGGGCTGCACGGCGGCGGTGATCTCGCTCGGCGGCAACATCGTCTTTCATGGGCGCAAGCCGGACGGCGCGCTTTGGGACGCGGGCATACGGGACCCCAATGATCCGGGCGGCTCGACCGTCGTGGGAACCGTCCACATACCGGAGGGCTCGCTTGTCACCAGCGGCCTCTACGAGCGCATGTTCGAATCGGACGGGACCACGTACTGGCACATCCTCGACCCTCGAACGGGCATGCCGGTCCAAACCGATATCGAGAGCGTCACCGTGCTCTGCCCTTCATCGACCGCTGCGGACGCGCTCTCTACCACGCTCTTCATAGCGGGGAGCGTCGACGGTGCCGACATGGCCCATGCCCACGAGGGGACCGCGGCGTATTTCATCAAACGGGATGGGGGAACGGCCGAGAGCCCCCGCTGGCAGGAGCTCACCGACTTCGAGGCGTGAGACGGTCCGCTCAGAACTCACCGATACGGCGAACCTCGGGCTCGAGCTCGACGCCGAACTGATCGTGCACCTCGGAGCGGATATGCTCTATGAGCGCATCGACATCCGCGGCGCTGGCCCCGCCGGCGTTCACGACGAACCCGCAGTGCTTCTCGGAGACCTGGGCGCCGCCGATGCGAACCCCGCGAAGCCCCGCATCCATGATGAGCTTGCCGGCGAAATATCCCTCGGGCCTCTTGAAGGTCGACCCGGCGGAGGGCATCTCGAGAGGCTGCTTCTCCTCTCGACGCGCCTGGTAGTCATCCATGCTGGAACGGATGGCGACGGGGTCATCGGGGACAAGCCTGAACGTCGCGCGCAAGACGATGAGCCCGTCGCTGTTCACACGGCTCTTGCGATAGCCCATGCCAAGGTCGCGGCACTCGAACGTGTGCACCGAACCACGGCCCCCGCTCCTGCTGGGGACGTACGCCTGGATCGACTCGAGGACATCCGAGGTCTGGCTGCCATAGGCCCCCGCGTTCATGAAGCATGCGCCGCCGACGGTCGCCGGGATACCCCATAGCGCCTCGAGGCCGGAGAGGCCGGCATCGGCGGAGGCGACGGCCACGTCGCGCAGCAGGGCGCCTGCCTCCGCGGTCACTCGGAACCCATCGACCTCGATGGCCGAGAGGTTCTCCCGCAGGAGCACGACGACGCCGCGCACGCCTCGGTCACCGACCAGCAGATCGGATCCGTTCCCGACGACGGTCATCGGCGCCTCGGCGATCGCGCAGGCGTCGAGCACGCGCACGAGCTGATCGACCGTGCGCGGCATGACGAGGACATCGGCGGGACCGCCGATCTGGAAGGTCGTGTGCCGACTCATGGGCTCGGCCATCAGCACCCCATCCTCGCCGACGATCGCGGCGAGGGCGCAGAGGAAATCCTGGTTGAAGCTCACATTCTCGTGCATGGGGCACCGCCTTGGGAATCGTTGGGGCGATCGGGAGCGCGAGGAGTCCCGCCGCTCCGCAGCTTCTACTATACCCAGCCATCTTTGGCTTGCATACGATTTCATCAAGCGGGTATAGTGGCAGGGTATCAGTTTCAGGGCGGGGCGGGATTCCCCACCGGCGGTGATCGACGGCGAAGAGCCGCATCGTAAGTCCGCGAACCGCGAGAGCGGCCGATCCGGTGCGACTCCGGAACCGACGGTCATAGTCCGGATGAGAGAAACGAGGCGCCTCACCATGACTCATGCCGTCAACACCAAGCGAATAGCCCTCACGGCGCTGTTCACCGCAGCTTCCTTCGCGCTCAGCTTCATACAGATCCCCATCTTCCCCGCCGCGCCATGGCTCATGTACGATCCGTCGGGTATCGTCTGCCTGATCGCCGCACTTGCCTTCGGGCCCAAGGTCGGAGCGGCCACGGCTATCATCTCGTGGCTGCCGAGGATCTTCATCGATCCCTTCGGCGCCCCCATGGGCATCGTTTCGACCTGCGCCTTCATCATCCCGGCCAGCATCATCCACGCTAAATTCAATCGGACGCGCACGGCCTCGATCGCGGGAATGCTCTTGGGCGCCGCCGTGTCCATCGTGCTCGTCTGCGCCCTCAACCTGGTCGTGACGCCGCTCTACACCGCCGTCACGATGGCTGACGTCGCGGGCATGATCCTCCCCATCCTCCTTCCGTTCAACACCCTCAAGATGGCAGTCAACATCGTCGCCGGACAAGTCCTCCTCAAGCCATGCCTGAACGCCGTCTCCAGCGAGGACACCGAGGCTCGCAGGTAGCCAAAACATGGAGGCATCCCAGGTGATCCATGGGCGCGGCAACACCGTCCCCCTCATCGAGCTCGAGGGCGTGAGCTTCGCCTATCCCGGCACGGGGTGTGCGGGCGTGGCGCTTGACGCCGTGACCCTCTCGATCCAAGAGGGGGAATACGTCTGCGTCCTCGGCGGCAACGGCTCCGGCAAATCGACGCTCGCCCAGCTTCTCAACGCCCTCCTGGCCCCCTCGGACGGATCCGCCCGCATATTCGGGCTCGATCCCGCCGATCCAAGGGACGCTGTCGGGATCCGACGCCAGACCGCGATGGTCCTGCAGCATCCGGAGGATCAGATGGTCACGAGCATCGTAGAGGACGACGTGGCCTTTGGCCCGGAGAATCTGGGGGTTCCCCCCGCGCTCATCGCCCGGCGCGTCCGGGACTCCCTCGATGCCGTCGACATGCTCTCGTGCTCGCGATCCGATCCCGCCGACCTATCGGGCGGACAGAAGCAGCGCGTCGCGATGGCCGGCGCCCTTGCCATGGAACCGCGTCTCCTGGTCTTGGACGAACCCGCGGCCATGCTCGACACCGAGGGGCGCGAATCCATACGCGCCATAATCCGCGACCTCTCCGCACGCGGCATGACGATCGTCCATGTCACCCATTTCATGGAAGACGCCCTCGGCGCCGACCGCGTCGTCGCCCTCGACCGCGGGCGCGTCTCGTTCGACGGCTGTCCCGGCGACTTCTTCCATCGAACGGACCTCGTGAGGTCCCTCAAACTCGAGCTTCCCGCATCCATGCAGCTCCTCCATGCCGTGGGACGCCTGGCGGGCGGTGTGGATCCCATGGCGCCAGCCATGGAGATCGCCCGCCAGATCGCCGAGCGGACCTCCCCATCGAGGATCCATCCGAGACGTACGGGACGACATGTCGAAAGCGGGTGCCCCCCGCTCCTGCGGGAGGGGATCAGATTCGAGCATGTCTCGTTCTCTTACGCCGACGCCCCCTCGAAGCGATCCCGGTTGCCGCTCTTCGGTCGCAAGGCCAAGCCGCGCAGCCACCCGCTCGCGCTCGATGGGGTGAGCCTCACTGTGGAGGGGGGCTCCCTCACCGCGCTCGTTGGTAGAACCGGTTCCGGGAAATCGACCGCGGTCGAACTCGCCTGCGCGCTCAAGACCCCTACGGCGGGGTCTGTTCTCGTCGGCGGCGTCGACACCTCCGACCTGTGCCGCCGCGGTGAGCTCAGGCGCCTCGTAGGCTACGTCTCCCAACTTCCCGAACGCCAGCTGTTCGCCGAGAACGTTTTCGACGACGTCGCGTTCGGGCCGCGCAACCTCGGCCTCCCAGAAGATGAGGTGCGCAAACGCGTCGAGACCGCCTTGGAGCAAACCGGCCTCGAACCCGACCCCGAGCTCTTGGGCCGGTCCCCGTTCTCGCTTTCCGGCGGCCAGCAGCGCTGCGTCGCCCTAGCCGGTGTCTTGGCCATGCGGCAGCCGATCCTCGTTCTCGACGAACCCATGGCGGGACTCGACCCCATGGGCAGGAAGCGGATCTCCCGTCTCCTCCGCCTCCTCCACGACCAGGGGACGACCCTGCTCGTCGTGACGCACTCCATGGACGATGTCGCCCATCTCGCAGACCATGTCATCGCCTTGGACGGGGGCTCCGTGATCGCCGACGGAACCCCCCACGAGGTGTTCGCAACGCCCCGCGTCCCCGCAACGTCGCATCGCCTCGGAGAGCCCGCCGGACTGGAGATCGCGCGGGAACTCGTCGCCTGCGGCATGGAGATCGACCAACTCCCGCTCACCATCGAGGATCTCGCCGAGGAGGTGCTAGCCCATGGCGCTGCGCGTTAGCATAGGTCAATACCATTCCGCCGACTCGCCCATCCATCGTCTCGATCCGCGCGTCAAGCTCGCTGCGACCGTCGTCTTCATGGCGAGCTGCTTCTTCATCCAAAGCCCTGCGACGCTCATGTTGGGAACCGCGGTGGTCGTGGCCGCCGTAGCGAGCGCGCACGTCCCCCTTGGGCGCCTGTTCTCGCAGATCCGCCCCATCGCGATCTTCCTGATCCTGACATCGGTGATGAATCTCTTCTTCGTGCAGACGGGCGAGATCGCCCTCGTCCTCGGACCCATCCGCATCTTCTGGGGCGGCGCGGAGGCCGCGATCCTCTACACGATCAGGTTCCTCCTGCTGCTCATCGCCGGATCCCTGCTCATGCTCACCACCACGCCGACATCCCTCACCGATGCCCTCGGATGGCTCCTGGCCCCGCTCGAGCGGATCGGAGTCCCCGTGGCGGAGGGGACCCTCGTCCTCTCCATAGCCCTGAGATTCGTCCCCACCCTCGCCCGCGAGGCCGACAACATCGTCGCGGCCAACATCGCGCGCGGGGCCTCCTTCGAGGGCAAGGGGCCCGTCCAACGGGCGCGCGCCTTCATCCCCCTCGTCGTCCCGCTGTTCGCCAGCGCGATCAGGCACGCCGACAACCTGGGACGCGCCATGGATGCGCGCTGCTACACCGGCGAGGGCCGGACCCATTACCACGAGCTCGCGTTCGATATCCGTCGAGACGGACCCTTCGTCGCGGCCGCGGTCGCGCATATCGTTTTGTTGACGGCCCTTCGCATCGCGGGGATATAGGCCCCCTGGCGCCGCCCCCCCTTTGAACCGGACCTGTGAGGATCGCACCTACCCAGCGAGATTGCGGCCGTTGGCCCATCCCCAGCGCGGGGTGACGACATCCCCGTAATAGGCGATCCAGGAGTCCACGTTGATGCTCCTGATGTAACCGATGTTGTCCATGACGGTGTTGTCGCCCACATAGATGCCCACGTGCCCATAGATCTGGCCGGCCCAGGTGTGGCTGTGCGACGACACCGCGATGATCATGGCAACCTGGAGATTCGATTTCTTGGAGCTCGTGCACCAAGCGTTATACATGTCATCGGCGTTACCCGAAACGCTCCCCAGACCAGCTCGCTCGAATACATCCGAGACCCACCAGGCGCACAGCCCCGCTCCAGGGGAGGGCGTCTTGTGGCACCAAGACACGACGAGCTGCTGGAGGTTACCCGCGCTCGATGATCCCTGGCCATCCCCAGGGATGGAGGTAGAGGGATGCTTGGCGGCCTCCTCGGCGGCTCTGCGCGCCTCCTCCTCCGCCTGGACGGCGGCGAGGATCTCGGCGTCGCGCTTGGCGATCAGGCCCTTGACATCCTGATCCAGACTATCGACCAGGGCTTGGACCTCGTCCTTCTTGGCTTTCATCTGCTCGAGCTGAGCGGCCTGGTCAGCCTTGAGCACCTCGAGGTCGGCCTTCTTCGCCTCGAGCTCGGCCTTGGTGGTCTCGAGCTCCTCCTGTATGTCGTGGACCTCATCGATCGCACGCTGATCGCTCGCGTTGACCTTGTTGACGTAATAGGTGTTGGACAGCAGATCGTCAAGCGATTTGGACGATAGCAGCAGCGCGAGACCGTTGTCTCCACCCGATTTGTAATTGCTCGCAACGCGATCCGCGAGGATCTCCTGCTTCTCCTCGAGCTCCTCCTGCTTCTCCTCGATCAGCTCCTGCGTCTCGTCGATATCCTCTTGGACGACCTCGATCTCCCCGATGGTGCGGTCCTGCTCCTCGCTGAGGGCTTGGAACTGGGAGGAAAGCTCGTCCATCTGGACGCTGACCTCATCGAGCCTGGCCTGGGCGCTCGCGAGCGCGTCCGTCGTCTCCTTGCTGGCCGAAGGGGTCGCCAGGGCCCTGATGGGACTGGAGAACAGGACGGCTGCGGACGCGGCGCCGATCAGCGCCTTCATCGCGCTGCGACGGGACATATCCTGCTGATATCCCAAGCTCAGCAGGGCGTTGCGCAAGGATTCATCGTTTTGGGGGTTCGTTGCATTGGTGTGTGGCATATCGGCTCCATTTGAGGTGTGTTTATATGTCGCGGCAACTTCCTGGAACTAGGATACCCCACTCGGGGCATCTTGAGGCGATATTCACGAACCGGTCAACGACTCCGCACGGGGACCAGGCCGCCGCCCCCTGCGAGGCCGCATGGGCCCACGCCCTCTTCAAAATCAAATCACCAGCGTGGGGTATACTTTTGGCAATCTGTGCAACGAGAGGAGATCGCCATGTCTCAGACACTAGAACCCAGCTCCACCACCGTGCTCGTGACCGGCGGCGCCGGATTCATCGGCTCGCACACCGTCGTCGAGCTGCTCGAGCTCGGCTATCGTGTCGTGGTCGTCGACGACCTGTCCAATTCCAGCCCCATCGCGATCGATCGCATCAAGCAGATCGTCGGCGACGAGGCTGCCGAGAACCTTGTCTTCCATGAGGCCAACGTGCTCGACCGCGATGCCCTCAACCGGGTGTTCGACACCCACCCCATCGACCGAGTCATCCATTTCGCCGGCTTCAAGGCCGTGGGCGAGTCGGTGCGCATGCCCATCGAGTACTATCACAACAACATCGAGAGCACCCTTGTGCTCGTGGACGTCATGCGCCAGCACGGCTGCAAATCCATCATCTTCTCCAGCTCCGCAACGGTCTACGGCGATCCCGATCGCCTCCCCGTCCGCGAGACCGACCCCAAGAAGCCGGCGACTAACCCCTACGGGTGGACCAAATGGATGATCGAGGAGATGCTCACCGACCTCCACACCGCCGACCCCGAGTGGAACGTCGTCCTGCTGCGCTATTTCAACCCCATCGGAGCGCACGAGAGCGGACTGATCGGCGAGGACCCCAAGGGCATCCCGAACAACCTCGTCCCCTATGTCGCTCAGGTGGCGGTGGGCAAGCTCGCTGCCGTCCAGGTGTTTGGCGACGACTACGACACCCCAGATGGCACGGGAGTGCGCGACTACATCCACGTCGTCGACCTTGCGCGTGGCCATGTCTCCGCCCTCGAGTGGATGAACGGCCGCGAGGGAGTCGAGATCTTCAATCTCGGTACCGGCCGCGGGACCTCGGTTCTCGAGGTCGTCCGCGCCTTCAGCGCAGCGTGCGGCCACGAGCTCCCCTATAAGATCTGCCCCCGTCGCGGGGGAGATGTCGCCGCGGTCTATGGCGACGCCTCGAAAGCCGAGCGCGAGATGGGCTGGAAGGCGCAGTTCGATATCGAGGACATGTGCCGGGATTCCTGGAACTGGCAATCCCACAACCCCAACGGCTTCGAAGCCTAGTGATCAGCGATCTTGCGCGGCCCGCCCTCCCCGGTGGGCCGCTCCCCTATCCGTATCCGATTCGAGGGAATGCGATCCAGCATGCCTAGCCCCTTCACCATCTTCCTCAGCGACCATCTCGATGAGGTGAACGAGCACCTCGCCTCATTCTTCAGCGAACAGACCGACAACCGCGACATCGAGTCCTACTTATACTCCCCGCTCAGCAGGTTCTCTGCCAACGCGGGGAAACGCCATCGGCCGCTCATCTGCATGCTCGCATGCCAAGCGGTGGGAGGGACGCTCTCCGACGCCCTCGATGTCGCCTCCGCGATCGAGCACTTCCAATCCGCTGCGCTCATCCATGACGATATCGCCGACAACGGGCAGTTGCGCCGTGGAGAGCCATGCCTGCACATCAGTGAGGGCGAGGGCATCGCCATCAATTGCGGCGACTATGCCCTCACCTTGGTCACATCGAGCGTGCTTGGCGACAAGCATCTTGATGACTCCACGAAGATCCGTCTTCTTGGAGAGCTCGTCGATATGATGATGCGCACCGTCGAGGGCCAGGCTCTCGATCTTGGCTGGGTGCGCGACGACCGCTTCGACTTGAGCGTTGACGACTACCTGACCATGGCGAAGCTCAAAACCGCGCACTATAGCGGCGCCACGCCCCTTGCCTGCGGCGCCATCGTCGGAAAGGGATCGGAAGATCAAATCGAGACGCTGAGGACCTTCGGACTCAACACCGGTCTCGCGTTCCAGATACAAGACGACCTTCTCAACCTGGTGGGAACAGAGGAATCGAGGAACAAGGATTTCCGAAGCGACATAACCGAGGGCAAGAGAACCCTCGTGGCGGTCCATGCCCTTCGCGATGAGCGGTTCCACGAGGAACTCGAGGCCATCCTTCGCTCGGGCACGACCGACCCAGCCAAGCTCGACCGTGCCGTCCAGATCTTCGATGAGGCCGGGTCGATCGAATTCGCCCGCGACTTCTCCCTTCGCCTTACGGCGGATGCGAAAAACCAGCTCGATCGCATCGACATCGACCCTCGCTGCAAAGAGTTCCTCCTCAGCATGGCCGACTTCTTCATCGAGCGGCTGTACTAAGGGCTGCAAATCAACTTGAGACGCGGGAGATCCCAAAACGGGATCTCCCGCGCTGAAAAAACCGGGTTATGTACGACTTCTTCCTCCCCTCACGGGAAAAGACCCGATTCGGTCAAAAAAATGCCTGTTCGACATGACTCCTCGGCGCCCCTTTTCGCAGTCCTTCGATTCCGGTCGTACATTTCCCCTGTTTTACAGCTCGGAGGGGGAGTATTTTGGCACTCAGCCCCTCAGAGAGCATGGGATGACATCATGACTCGTAGATCACATTGCCATTGAAGACAGTCAGCACCACCTCAGTTTCCAGGTACTCACTGGGATCGACCTCGAACAGGTTCTTTGAGAGGACGATTACATCCGCCGCCTTTCCCTCGTCAAGCGTTCCCACGACATCCTCCATGCCCTCGCAGTACGCCGATCCATAGGTATAGGCTTTAAGAGCCTCGGCCAGGGTTATCCTCTGATCCGGCACCCATCCCTCTTCTGGAGTACCATCGAACAGCCGGCGGGTCACCGCGGCATAGACCTCGTTGAGTGGCTCAATACCGACAACAGGATAATCAGTCGAAAGCGCCACGTTAGCGCCGGCATCGATCAAGGATCTCAGAGGCCAGCAGAAAGGCAGCCTCTCCTTACCGACAGCATCATCTTTTGACCTGAACTCAAGATCTAGGAGCATGTGCATCGGCTGAACACACGCCACAACACCAAGCTCTTTAAAGCGAGGAAGGTCATCTGGCTGGATGGTTTCCACATGCTCCTGAACGTGTCTCAGCCCCTTGTCCCCGTAACGATCGCGCGCCTCTTCAAACACGTTTAGAGCCCAGTTCACCGCTCGATCGCCAATCGTGTGGATGCGGCACGGGTAACCGGCTTCGCAAGCGCGCATCATATCGCGCCGCACCTGGCCCAGATCCATAGCCGGCATTCCGTTGGTGCTCGAATCGTTGGCGTACGGCCATGACATCCAAGCGGTATGGTCTGAACACACCCCGTCGATCAGCAGTTTAAAGCCATTGCATCTGACCAGCGATCCCGGTCTGTTGTAACGAGACTGCAAGCGCTCTATCTTCGAGATCAAATCCTCGTTATCCCCATCAGACAGCAGCGTGTAGAAAGGCATGCGGAAGGGAAGCTCTCCCGCCTGTTGGAACTCCAGAAAGATCTCGAAGGGGTCCTCGTAGCTCACCCCCTCAGGAAAGACGACGCACGCCGTCGTTATGCCCAGCCTGCGAGCCTTCTCAAACCCCTTACGATAGCTCTCCCTCAGTTTCTCCATCGTGGGCTTGAAAAGCAGCGCGGTGAAGATATCGGTTGCCGTGTTGGAGAGCACGCCCGTCGGATCGCCGTTCTTATCACGAAGGATCTCCCCGCCGTATGGATCGGGCGTCTCGCGCGTCAGCCCAGCTTTTTGCATGGCGACCGTGTTGACCGAGAAGGTGTGCAAATCGACCTGGCTTAGCACGACCGGTCGATCGGGAATCACCTCGTCGATTTGCCTCGCCGTGGGCATAAGCGGCGTTTCCCAATTGAACTGGATGACCTCATTTCCGTAGACCCACTCATTATCGGGATGGGCATCCGCCCAGTCCTTCAGCTTTCCCAGAGCTTCGGACAGGCTTGCCGTCCCCCCTATGTGAATACAAAAATCAGGATCATCAACCAGGGCTCCCTGCGTGAAATGCGTATGGGAATCGTTGAAGCCGGGCATGATCAGTCGATTTCCGTACTCCCTGACCTCGGTGCCCTCTCCAATGAAGGGATTGATGACCGAGTCGTCACCGCAAGCAAGGATCATCCCTCGAGCCATGGCAACGCCACCAGAAAAGGGCATGGACCCATCGCCTGTGAAAACCGCATCGCTTTTTATGACCAATTCAGCTTTAACCATATTCATCCTCTCCCCACTTCGTTGCTAACCGTCAGCCCGCCTGCCGGCCGACGGGTCCGCCTGCATCCCCTGCCTCGGCAAACGAATCAATTCGCCCGCCGCTCAAGCCGCGACAAACGTCTTAGCTCGATCAAAACGAAAATGAATGTAAGAACAAATGTCAGGGCATCGCCCACGGGCTGGGCCCACCAAACGCCTTCCACTCCCATGACATTTCCGAGAACATAGATCGCGGGTATCGTGAAGAAGATGTAGCGAGAGATGCCCAGTATCGTTGCAACACCAACCTTTTCAACACACTCGAAATAGCTGGAGATAACTTGAGCAGACCAGCCCAATGCTCCGAGCAAGATGACGATTCGAGTCGCCGATGCCGAGATCGAAGCCAATTCCGGATCACCGGCAAACAGCAGACAAACGGCATCCGCCCCAAAAAGAAGGGCAATGGTGAGAGCGGCTACCACGACGACTTGGAAGCCGAGGGAAACCTTTAGAAGCTCCTTTAGGCGATGGTATGCCTTCGCTCCAGAGTTGTAGGCGGCGATGGGCTGGACTCCGTAAGTGATCGCCTGCACGACCATCATGATGATGTAGACAACGTAGCCGTTGATGACGGCAAATGCCGCGATATCCAAACTCGAGCCCAAGACGCCAAGCTGGTTATTCACCACGGTGGTGTAAACGGAACTGGTGGCCTGCAGCAAAAAGAGCGGGAAGCCGATTTTTAGGATTTGCAGACAAAGCGCCGGCTCAAGCTTCAAATCATCGAGCTTGATCTGGAAAAGAGAGCGCTTCCCCCCGATAAAGTAGAAAATGACAACGAACCAGATCCCGATCGAGATGCCGTAATAAATCCCGGCGCCGGTAACCCCGAACTTGAACACGAATGTCGAGGCAGCCAGCCATACGATCGCGATGACGGCAGAGACGATCTGAATCGTCGCCGCCGCTTGGGGCTTCTCGTCTATTCGCAGCATGCCGCACAACATCTGTCCGATCACGCAGAACGGAAGCAGGGGTAGAAAAACCCTGATGGCGCTCACGGCATCATCGAATATGTCCGGAGTCGCCCCCAGGAAAGCGACAAGCTGCGGCGTGAACAACTCTCCCAAGATCACCAGAAGCACAATCAGAACCGTTGTGAGCCAGAAACCCTGAGAGAACGCATGGTTCGCGCCCTCCTTGTCTCCCGCGCCCAGCCTATTGCCAGCAACCGTCGACACGCCAATGGCAAGCGAGCTGCCCAGCGCAACATTGAGAAGCTCGATGGACATGATGATCGACACGCATGCGAGACCATGAGATCCCAAACCGTTGCCCATGATAATGCCCTCGAGCACGACCATGATGATTTGGGCGAGCATTCCCATAAGGGCAATGGAGCTGTACTTCACGAATAGCCTTAAGATTGGCTGGCTTCCAAGCTCGCGCTCCTCGTCCGTTTCGACTGTTCTCGCCTTATCGAGCTCCTCAGTCATACTCCATCCCTCCTTACTTATGGGCGGCCATAAAGCCGCGTCCGTCATCCCAAACTCTATTTGGGAAGGAAGGGCTGGCGATATTGATCTCCGCAAGCGGTGAGATTAACCAGGTTTACATCATTCACCTGCGTATCCAATGTCTAGCCGTAACCGTTTGCAGAGCCGTTCACTGCGTCCAGAATCTTTGGAGAAGCGATTTCTTGGACTTCACCCCCACCTTGGTGTAAATACGATGCAGATGAGCTTTGACTGTCCCTAGGGAGATGACCAGCTCGCTTGCGATGTTTTGCGCGTCAAGACCGCGAACCAGCAGCCTAAGCACATCGGTCTCACGTGGTGAAAGGCTATTCCCCTCAGCAAAAAGAACAAGGCGCGTCTCCATGTCCTCCACCTCAATGGACATCGGTCCTGAATCTATGTCTTCGGTTCTAGGGCGGCGAGCATAGACGGTCAAGATCTCTTTGTATCGTCTGAAAAGATGGAAAGCGACCACGGCCATCAAAACGTTCTCAGAAAGGTTCCTCTCCTGAAGATGCCAGAGAAATCTTCCAATGACCACATTGTCAACAGAGGGCCTGACGATCATGATCATCGCCGTGTCTTCAATAATCACGCACATCATGAGCGCAAGGGCAATTCGAAAGAACCCTTTCGACCTTTCCAGATCAAGCCGTACAACGTTTGACGGACTTCGACGATAGGACCATGCGGCATATACGAGGCAGGCAATCATACCGCAATCCCTAACAAGCCAGTAAAGATACTGCCGCACGGTTCCCGAAGCCCCTTCGCGGGGAAGGAAAGCCGCCATCAGGACAAGCAGCGGGATAAGATAGCCTCCTAGATTTCGAGTCGTGACCTCTGAGTGAGTCCGCCATAGAGTCCAGATCCACAGACACGCCAAGATCGAGAACCCCAACATCAAGCTTGCCCCAGGATGCGTCAGAGGTTGTTGGAACGTCTCTGCATAGCTGTACTTCGCGCGCGAGTACTCATCAAAGAAAATCAAAGAGATGTCCAGCGCGTAGAAGGCGAATCCGATTGCGGCCACGATGCAATCTCTCCGCCCTGTCATAAGTCGAACCATTATCGACACCGAGCACGCCACAAACGCAAGGCCGATCAACCCGACGGTGTAAAAGAAAAAGAGCAGGTCCATACCACCAATCGCCTCCAGCCAAACATCGGGCCTTTTATGCCGAGCGCCTCGATTCCGCCCCGAGCAGGGCCCTGCGCTCAAAAGCGGCCCAAGCCACCGTTATCGCAAAGGTCAGCACATCCGCGATGGGAAGCGCCCACCAAACATGGTCCATCCCGGCAACGGAGTTAATCACCGCGATGATGGGGACGGCGAATAACGCATAGCGCATGATGCCAAACAGCAGCGCGCGCCAAGTGCTCCCGATGCTCTCGAAGTAGGCGCTCATCATCTGGCCTGTGAACCCCAGGGCGCAAAACATGAGGACGATTCGAACATGTCCTGCGCTCATTTCGGCAAGTCCGGCGTCGCCGCCCGTGAACACCAGGCACAACTGCGGCGCGAACGTCGACGTCATAAGTGAGATCACCCCGATGATGAGCACCTCCACCACGATCGAGTCGACCATGAGCTGCGCCAGGCGCTTGTTATGACACGCGCCCATGTTGTAGGCCACGATGGGCTGGAGCGCATAGGCGAGCGCCATGCACACTATATTGAGCGTGTACATGAAATAGCTGTTGATAATCGCGAAGGAGGCGACGCACTCCGTATCTCCCCCAGCCCCCAGGGATCCATTCATGAAGGCGACGTACACAGCGCTGGATATCTGGACAAGGAAGATGGGGCAGCCATACCGACACACCTGAATCGCAAATTTGGGTGTGAACCCGATATCCGAGAGCTTGATGTAGAAGGTCCCGCGGCGACCGAGAAACGGCCATATCGCCAAAAACCACAAGGCGGTCGATATGGCGTAATAGGCGGCGGCGCCGGCGATCCCGAGCTTCAACACGAAAACCGAGACGACGAGCCATGTGGCGGCGACAACCGAGCCGAACGTCTGGATTCCACTGGCAAGCCCCGGATGCTCATCCTGTCGGAGCATCTGGCAAAGCATCTGCCCTGTGATGCAGAACGGGTACCCGACCATGAAGATGCGAACCGCGACGACGGTGTCGTCGAAGATATCGGGAGTCGCCCCGATATGGGGGATGATGACGGGCGTGAAGACGAAAAACGATGCAGCGACAGTGCACGCCGTGAGGAACGTCAGCCAGAACCCCTGACCGAACGCCCTCCGCGCGCCCTCCTCGTCTCCGGCGCCCAGCAGGTTGCCGCACACCGTCGACACTCCCTGACCAAATGAGCTTCCGAAGGACAGGTTGATGATCTCGAACGTCATGACAACGCTCATGCAGGCAAGGCCCCGAGCGCCTATCCCGTTGCCGACGACAACACCCTCGGAAACCACCATGGCAATCTGGGCCAGCACCCCCAAGAGCGAGATTCCGGCATATTGCAGGAACAGGGGCAGGATGGGCTTCGTGCCGAGGGCGCGCTCAGCAGCAGAGGCTACCGAAGCTGCAGAACCATTCGC
>JAXDWR010000071.1:0-7751 GCA_034088265.1 Collinsella sp.
CCCCCCGCGACTCTCCTCCGCCCTGTCCCCGCACGATCTGGCGCTCGTCAAGGGGTCGCGTTTCGTCGGGCTGGATCGCTTCGTAGAAAAGGTTTGCTAAATGTTCTCGAATCCCGCCTACCCGACCTATCAGGCGTTCCTCGCCCTCGGGCTCGCCGCCCTCGTCGTGCTGCTCGTCATGCCGCTATGGATCCGCCTGCTCAAGCACGAGGGGATCGGCCAGCAGGTGCGCGCCGACGGGCCCCAGAGGCACCTCATCAAGCAGGGCACCCCGACGATGGGTGGTGTCGTTATCCTCCTGGGCGTCGTCGTCTCGTGCCTTCTGATAGGTCGCGTGACCCATCAGGTGCTCCTCGCCGGCGGGGTCGCCCTCGCGACGGGGGGTCTCGGCCTGTTCGATGACGTCACGAAGGTCGTCCAGGGCCGTTCGCTCGGCCTCACCCCCACCGCCAAGATGGTCGGTCTCACACTGATCGTCATCGCTTTCTTCGTCATCGCCGTCAACTTCTGCGGCGTCGAGCCGCTCATCAGTTTCCCGGGCGGATTCGCGCTCGATCTCGGGGTGCTCACCTCGACCTTCTCGATCGCGAACACGACGATCTCGATTCCCTGGCTCTATCTCGTCTTCGTCTTCCTGCTCTTGGCGGGCATGTCCAACGCGGTCAACCTCACCGACGGCCTCGACGGCCTCGCCGGTGGCACCGTCATGATCGCGATGCTCGTCATGTCGGCCATCTGCTTCTTGAGCGGCGACGCGAGCCTCGCCGTCTTCTGCTGCGCTTGCGCCGGTGGCTGCCTCGGCTTCCTCTGGTTCAACGCCTACCCCGCGAGCATCTTCATGGGCGACACGGGCTCGCTCGCCCTCGGTGCCGGTTTCGCCGGCGTCGCCATCCTCACCAACACCGAGGTCGTCTCCCTCGTGGTGGGCGCCCTCTTCATCGTCGAGGCCCTCTCGGTCATCGTCCAGGTCGTCAGCTTCAAATCGACGGGGAAGCGCATCTTCCTCATGGCTCCCATCCATCATCATTTCGAGAAGCTCGGATGGGCCGAAACCAAGGTGGTCATCCGCTTCTGGATCGTGTCCGCGGCCTGTGGCGCCCTCGGTCTCGCCTGTTTCTTCCAGCTTGGTTAAGTGATCCCCATGCTTCTTCCCCAGACATTCTCCCTGCTCGTCCTCGGCCAAGGTTCGACCGGCCTCGATGTGGTCGCATGGGCCCTGCGCCATGCCGATCGCGTCCGCTCGATCACGGTCTATGGCGGCGGGTCCTCCACCCCTTCCGACGACACGCGGCGCCTTGAGGCCCAAGGGGTCGATTTCGTCTATGGAACCGAGTCCGTGGTGGGCGTCTACGATGTCTGCGTCGCGAGTCCGGGGATATCAGAGTTCTCCCTCTTCTTCGATTCGGCGCGCCGTGCCAGCGCGCTGATGATGGGGGAGCCCGAGTTCGCCTTCCGCCTGTCTCCGGAGCGCTGGTGCGCCATAACGGGAACGAACGGCAAGACGACCACGACCTCCCTGATCCATCACCTGCTCGTGGGTTCCGGCATGGCGGCGAGCGCGGTGGGCAACATCGGGCGCCCCACGATCGATGCGGTCGACGGGCGGGTCTCGGGCGATTGGATCGTCGCCGAGCTCTCCAGCTATCAGCTCGCCACCACCAGCAAGCTCCATCCGCGCGTCGCCGTCCTTCTGAACATCACCCCGGATCATCTGAGCTGGCATGGCTCGCTCGATAACTACGCCGCCGCCAAGGCCAAGCTCTTCGAGAACATGGGCGCCGACGATCTGGCGATCGTCAACGTGGATGACGAGGGTGTCCACGATATCCTCGATCGCATCCTCGTCCCCTCCCGCCGCGTCCTCTCGCTCTCCCGCGAGGATTCCCTCGCGCGCGACGCCGCCTTCGTGCGCGAGGGCGGGCTCGTGGTGCGCCTCGGGGGCGTCGAGCATGATCTCGTCCCCGTCGACGAGCTTGGGATCTCGGGTGAGCACAACGTCATGAACGCCCTCGCGGCCTCCGCGGCGGCGATCGAGTGCGGCGCGGATCTCGATGACGTGCGTGCGGGCCTGCGCTCCTTCGCCCCGCTCGAGCATCGCATCGAGCCCTGCGGGGAGATCGATGGCGTGAGGTACTTCAACGACTCCAAGGCAACGAACACCGACGCCGTTGAGAAGGCGCTCACCGCCTTTCCCGACAACCATGTGATCCTGATGCTGGGCGGTCATGACAAGGGAACCCCGCTCGAGGGCTTCGCCGACGTCGTCATCGACCATGTCGCCGCGGCCGTCTGCTTCGGTGAGGCACGTGCTCGATTCCGCAAGGCCCTCGAGGATGCGGACGGATCCAACACCATCGATATCGCCGAGGCCGATGACCTGAGGGACGCCCTCGACGTGGCGCGCTCGCTGGCCTCCCGCGGCGATGTCGTCCTGCTCTCCCCGGCGTGCTCATCCTACGATGAGTTCTTGGGCTACGAGGAGCGCGGCAGGTTCTTCAAGGCCCGCCTCGAGCAGATCAGATCCGGCTCCGACCTGGACGATGCGTCCGGGGTCGAGCTGTAGGGGGACGCATGACGGACGGACAGGACATGCGTGACAGGGATCGCGCCGCCGACTCGACGGACGCCTCGGGCCGCTCCGCCCGGTCGGCATCCGGCCGGGCCCGCTCGGGCCGCGTCGGCGAGAAGCTCATCGCCGGCGTCCCCGCGCGCATCATGCGCCCGCGCATCGTCTTCATCTGCTGTCTCTCCGCGATCCTCGCCTTCGGTCTGTTGATGGTCTACTCGGCCTCCGCGGTCGAGGCCCTCCAGGAGAACGGCAGCTCAACGCATTATCTGATCCGTCAAGCACTGCTCATGGGGCTCGGCCTCGTCATGACGGTCCTCCTCGCCCTCGGCACCCCGTTCGACCTCAAGGCCTTCATGTCGAAGGTGACCGGCTTCATGTGGGCGTCGATCTTCATCTTGCTCCTCGTCGTGCTCGCCCTTGGCGCCGCATCGGGTGGCGCCGTCCGCTGGATCGACCTGGGATTCACCGCCCTGCAGCCCTCGGAGTTCGCCAAGCCCGTCATCATCCTCGTTGCCGCGCGCATCATGACCGAGTACTACGAAGAGGAGTCCATCGACACGCAGACGTTCCTCCTCACCCTCGCCGCCGCGGTCCTGCTCCCGGCCCTCCTGATCTTCATCCAGCCCGATATGGGCACCACGATCATCATCGTCTCCACCGTATGCGTCATGCTCTTCTTCTCAGGGGTGTCCTACCGGCTCGTCTTCTTCGTCTTCGGGTTCGCCATCGCTGCGGGCGCCGTGGCGGTGATCGCGGCGCCTTATCGCCTCGCCCGCTTCGCCGCGGCGAGCGATCCGTGGTCGGATCCATTCGGCACGGGGTACCAGGCGACCCTCGCCATCATGGCCTTCGCCTCGGGCGGGCTCTTCGGTCGCGGCATCGGGAACTCGACCATGAAATACAACTATCTCCCCGAGGCCCACAACGACTACATCCTCGCCATCATCGGTGAGGAGGTCGGATTCGTCGGCACCATCCTCTTCTTCGCCGTCTTCCTCATGATGCTCTACGCGGGCTCGCTCATCGCCAAGCGCTCGCCGACGCTCCAAGGGCGCCTGATCGCCTATGGCTCGACCTTCATCCTCTGTGCCCAGTTCTTCATCAACGCCCTCGGCATCCTGGGGGTCACACCCATGACGGGCAAGACGATGCCGTTCATCTCCTACGGAGGCTCCTCGATCATCTCCTGCCTCATCCTCGCCGGGCTTATCTTGCGCGTCTCCGTCGAGAGCGGTCGCGCCACGGTCTACGACGCCCGCAGGGCCGACTTCTCGGTGGTGGGCCGTCGCCCCGCATCGAGATCGGGGCGCGTCGAGGGGAGCACGGCGGGGGAGCCGCGCCCCCGATCCCGCTCCGACTCGACGCCGACGCGCCGCTCCACGGCGCGTTCCGGATTCAGCGTCTATGAAGGGGGTCCCTCTCGCGAGGGACGTCCCTCGCGAAACCGTCCGCGACCCACGACGCGCCGCCCCCCGGCTTCAGGTCGCTACGAGCGGGTGAATCTCAACGACGATCCCTCGGATCGATTGCGACCCAACGGTTCGACCCCTCGCGTCAACCGTGATGCATCGCGCGACCGCAGGGATGACAGACGCCGGGGAAGTGGCCCCGGCATGGACGGGAGGGGTCGTTATGGCCGATAGGCTCTCCATCGCGATAGCCGCGGGCGGGACCGCGGGACATGTCAACCCGGCACTCGCGCTCGCCGAGGAGCTTCGCGCGCGCGGGCATCGCGTGCGCTTCTATGGGGAGACGAGACGCCTGGAGGGCAAGCTCGTGCCCGAGGCTGGATTCGATTTCGTGCCCGTTCACGTGACCGGCTTCGATCGCGAGCGGCCCTGGACGCTCGTCACGGCGCTCGCGCACCTGTCGCGCGAGGAGCGACGCCTGATCCGTCTGTTCAAGGATGATGCCGCCATGAGGCCCGATGTGGCCATCGGCTTTGGCGCCTATGTCGAGCTCCCCCTTGTCCGCGCCGCCGCCCGTCTCGGCATCCCCGTGGCGCTGCACGAGCAGAACTCCGTTCCTGGCCTCGCCAACAAGCGCTCGGCCAAGCGGGCGTCCCTGATCGGCATCGCCCAACCGAGCGTGGCGACCGTGTTCCAGGGGTGCTGCGGTCCCTCGACGCGCGTCCTGGAGACGGGAAACCCCGTCCGCGCATCCGTGCTTAAGAGCGATCGCGCCTCCTCGAGGACGGCTTTGGGCATCTCCGACGATGAGGTGCTCCTGCTCGTCTTCGGCGGATCCCTGGGGGCGCGCCACCTCAACGAGCGGATGGCGTCACTCAAAGACAGCCTCCTCTCGATCCCGGGGGTGCGCGTCATCCACTCCACGGGGGCGGCCGACTACGAGGCGACCCGGGAGGCGCTGTCCCTGACACCCGATGAGTCCGCGCGCTGGGACGTCAGGCCCTATATCGACTCCATGGGCGAGGTCCTCGCGGCGGCCGATCTCGTGGTCTCCCGCGCCGGCGCATCCTCCATAGCCGAGATCGCCGCGCTCGCCGCCCCGGCCGTTCTCGTGCCCTACCCGCACGCCACTGCCGACCATCAGACCACGAACGCGCGCTTCCTCGTCGATGCGGGCGCTGCGTCGATGTTCGCCGATAGCGACATAGACGAAGAGGCGTTCCCCGCCGAGCTCGAGCGGCTGCTGCGCGACTCGTCCGCGCGCGAGGCCATGTGCGCCGCGGCTCGAGGTTTGGGGCAGGACCGCGCCGCCGAGCGGCTCGCGGACGCCATAGAGGCTCTGCGAGGTTGACGCTCCGCGGCTTCCCAAGCGGCGAAATCGGGATACAATAGGTCAGTTCAAGATTCCGCATCGCCTAGGGGAGTTGGAATGTCAAACATCGTCGTGCCCGAGTCAACGTCCGCGCCCAGCTTCAAGAGCGCCCATTTCATCGGTGTCGGAGGGGCCGGAATGAGTGGCATCGCCCTGGTCCTTCACGAGCGCGGGTACGCCGTGACCGGCTCCGACCTCAAGACGTCTCGCTATATCCGCCAGCTGACCCGTGCGGGCATGGAGGTCCGCATCGGGCACGATGCGACGGCCATCGACGAGATCGAGCCCGACGTCGTGGTGGTATCCACCGCCATCCCGGAGAGCAACCCCGAGCTCGCGCGCGCTCGTGAGCTCGGCATACCCGTTTGGCCCCGCGCCAAGATGCTCTCCGCGCTCGGAGCGGGCTACCAGACGGTCGCCATCGCCGGCACGCACGGCAAGACGACCACCTCGTCCATGTGCGCGACCATGCTCGACCGCATGGGCCTCGATCCGAGCTTCCTCATCGGTGGGATCGTCGAGGGCTACGACACCAATGGACGCAACGGATCCGGAGAGCATTTCGTTGCCGAGGCCGACGAGTCCGACAGCTCCTTCCTCTACCTCGACCCCCATGTGGTCGTCGTGACCAACGTCGAGGCCGATCATCTCGACCACTACTCCTCGCTCGCCGAGATCGAGGAGACCTTCCGCACCTTCATGGGGCTCGTTGGAGACGATGGTTTCGTCGTCGCGTGCGGCGACTCCCCGCGCCTCACCGAGCTCGCTCGCTCCACCGGCCGCCGCGTCCTCACCTATGGCGTCGGCGAGGGAAACGACATCGTCTGCGTTCCCGGCCGCTCGGCGCATGCGATCGGCGCTACCTTCGAGGTCAAGTTCCCGGATGGGACGGTTCATGAGGTGTCCATCAAGAACAACCCGGGACATCACAACATGCTCAACGCGACGGCCTCCCTCGCGGTGAGCTATGTGCTCGGCCTGGATGTCGATGCCGCCGCCAAGGCCCTTTCCAGCTTCGATGGCGTCCGTCGTCGCTTCACCCATGTGGGCGAGGTCCACGGCGCGACCATCGTCGACGACTACGGCCATCATCCAACGGAGATCAAGGCCACCCTCGCCGCTGCGAGCCAGCTCGATTTCAAGAGCGTCATCGTCGTGTTCCAGCCCCATCGCTACTCGCGTCTGCAGGCCCTGCGCGACGATTTCGCCAACGCCTTCGAGCATGCGGACAAGCTGATCCTTCTCGACGTGTTCCCGGCAGGGGAGATGCCCATCCCCGGCGTCACGAGCAAGAGCTTGGCCGATGTGGTGCGCGAGCTGCATCCCGATGCCGATGTGTGCTACATCTCCGATCGCCCCTCCCTCATGGAGCATCTCGACGCCGTCGTCCATGAGGGGGACCTCCTGATCACGATGGGTGCGGGCGACGTCACCAACGTCGGTCCCGACTACCTCGATCACGTCGCCGACCTCGACGCGAAGGGCGTTCGCTAGGCTATGGGGGTGTTCAACGCGGTCATGTCGCTCTCGGGCCTCATCGACACCGAGGTCTCGGAGGGCGAGCGCCTCGCCCGTCATACGAGTTATCGGATTGGCGGCAAGGCCGCACTGTTCGTGACCTGCCATAGCTACCATTCGCTTCGCCGCGTGATCGAGGTGCTCGGCCGCGAGCAGGTCCCATGGGTCATCATCGGGAAGGGGTCCAATCTCTTGGTCGCCGATGCGGGCTATGAGGGGGCCGTGGTCTCGCTGGGGCGCGAGTTCTCGCGATTCATCGTCTCCGATGACGGCCTCTCTATCACGGCCGGCGCAGGGTCGATGCTCGCCCGTCTGGTCAACGAGGCCCTCTCGCGCGAGCTCACGGGTCTTGAGTTCGCCACAGGCATCCCCGGGACGGTCGGCGGCGCCATCTTCATGAACGCCGGCACGCGCGACGAGTGGATCGGTTCGCTCGTGGAGAGCGTCGTGACCTACAAGCCGGGCGGCGGTATGCGCCATTACCGACACGAGGACATTGTCTGGGGCTATCGCACGACCACCCTGCCCCGTGACGAGATCATCCTCGAGGCGACGCTCTCGCTATCGCCGGGGTCCAAGGCCGAGATCCGCGCCCGTATGGAACAGCTCCTCGCGCGACGGCGCCGCACGCAGCCGATCGGTTCGGCGTCATGCGGATCCGTCTTCCGCAATCCTCCCGACATGAGTGTGGGAAAGATGGTGGAGGGCTGTGGATTGAAGGGTTTTTCCATCGGCGGCGCGGAAGTGTCTGAGCTACACGATAATTTTATTGTCAACACGGGCACCGCGAGCGCGAGCGACGTCGCTGCGGTCATCTCACATGTGCACGAGAAGGTAAAGGAAACGTATGGCGTCGAGCTCCAACCGGAAGTCAAATTCCTCG
>JAXDWR010000072.1:0-22502 GCA_034088265.1 Collinsella sp.
GGGGGGCGCCGCCCCCCCCCCGCCGGGCACCGACGGCCAGCTCGGCTACAACTACCTGGCCCAGGGAGGCGACATCTACCTCTACTCCGGGGTGACGTCCGTGACGGCGGACAACTCCAGCGTGGGCTTCATCCTGGTCAACCAGCGCACGGGTGAGTCGCGCTTCTATTCCGTCCCGGGCGCGACCGAGGACTCCGCGATGGCCTCCGCCGAGGGACAGGTGCAGAACCTCAGATACCAAGCGACCTACCCCTTGCTCCTCAACATATCGAACCAGCCCACGTATTTCATGGCGCTCAAGGACAATGCGGGGCTCGTCAAGATGTACGCCATGATCAACGTCCAGCACTACCAGAGCGTCGCCACGGGCGCCAGCGTGGCCTCCACGCAGGAGGCGTACCTGTCCATGCTCGCCGCCGAGGGCACCCTCTCCGACGAGGAGGCCGCGGCCGCCGCGGCGGAGGGCCGTGCGAGCGGGAGGATCGCCTCCATGGCCCAGGCGGTCATCAAGGGCAACTCCCACTTCTACGTCACCCTCGAGGGGGACGGCGCGATCTACGACTTCGCCCTGCCCGACATGCTCCCCATCGTCCAGTACGGCGTGGGCGAGGAGATCGAGTTCTCGTATGCGAAGTCCGCGGAGGGGGAGGACGCCGCCTCGCCACGCCGGGTGACGAAGCTCGGCGAGGCGCGGGCCTCGTCTCCTTCCGAGGAGGCGCCCGAGGACGAGACCGAATGATGGCCCGCCCATGAGGTATCGCATCGATCCGCGAAACGGTGACCGGATCTCCGCCCTCGGACTTGGCTGCATGCGTTTTCCGGGCTATCGCGTGGGTCACCCCGACCTGTGCGCGGCCGAGGCCATCATCTCCCGCGCCCTTGAGCTCGGCGTGAACTACCTCGACACCGCCTATCTCTACCCGGGGAACGAGGAGTGCGTGGGGACGGTGCTCTCGCGTCTGGGTGCGCGCGACCGCGTCCTGCTCGCCACCAAGCTCCCCCACGCATCGTGCGCATCGACGGGCGACTTCGATCGCTTCCTCACCGAGCAGCTCGAGCGCCTGTCGACCGACCACATCGACTACTACCTCATGCACAACATCACGAGCCCGCGGCAATGGGAGCGCTTATGCGGGCTGGGTATCGAGGAGTGGGTGGAGCGTCAGAAGCGCGCGGGCAGGATCCGCCGGATCGGCTTCTCCTACCATGGCAGCGCGGTCGATTTCCCGGTCTTGCTCGATGCCTTCGATTGGGATTTCTGCCAGATCCAGTACAACTACGCGAACGAGTGCTATCAGGCCGGGACGGCGGGCCTCAACGCCGCCGCTGATCGTGGGCTCGCGGTGTTCGTCATGGAGCCGCTGCTCGGAGGCCGTCTCGCCGACCGGCTTCCCGCCGAGGCGGCCCGGATCCTCTCGGCCTCAGCCGATCCCGACTTGCATGGCCCTGTCGATTGGGCTCTCTCTTGGGTGTGGGACCATCCCCAAGTCACCATGCTTCTCTCGGGGATGGACCATCCCGAACAGGTCGAGGCCAACGCCCGCGTCGCCGACCTGGCCGTCCCGGGCTTCATGGACGAGGGGCGCCTGGATGCGATCCGCGCGGTCGTGGAGGTCCTTGGGCGCACGGATCGGATCCCCTGCACCGGGTGCAACTATTGCATGCCCTGCCCCCACGACATCGATATCCCGGGTTGCTTCGCGGCGTACAACGCTTCGTTCGCCCACGGTTGGTTCACCGGGATCAGCCAATACCTCACCGCGAGCGCGGTGAGGACCAAGGAGCCGCGGCTCGTCGACAACTGCGTGGGTTGCGGGCTCTGCGCGCGCCATTGCCCGCAGGGGATCGATATCCCCTCCCGCCTGGGGGATGTTCGCAAGAGGTTCACTCCCGGCCCACTGGGCGCTGTCATCGCTGCCCTGGCCGGACGCGCGGGACGTTGAGATCGGGGTGATGGATACGGTGAAGACGATTCAGTTCTCCCAGGTGGTCGCCGACCGCCTGATCGATTTGGATGCCGAGGGCCTTCGCGAGGCCGTCTCGGACGGGGACGCCCTGGTCTGTGGCAAGGCCCTCGTCGACGTCGAGCTGGTCTACGAGGACATCCTCGAGGCGACCTTCGACACCGTGCTCTTCCGCTCCTGCGTCTTCGAGGCCGTCGATTTCTCCCGCTGCACGTTTCGGAACGTCCGCTTCGAGGAATGCCGGTTCATCCGATGCGAGGCCGAGCGCTCTTGGTTCTCGCGCTGCGATCTCGTCTCGTGCTCGGCGCCCGGATTCAACATGCTCGGAAGCAGACTCGACCGAGTCCTTTTCCGCGAGGTCGACCTCAGCTACGCCAACATGTCGGAGGTCAAGGCGACCCAGGTCCTCATGCGCGGGTCGCGCCTGGCCGAGGCCGCGATCTGCGATGCCCGCCTCGGTCATGTGGCCCTCGATGATTGCGACCTGTACAGGATCGATATCAGGGGCACAAAGCTCTCCGGTATCGATCTGTCATCCTGCCGCTTCGAGGCCCCCGTCCTCACCGAGGGATATCGGGAGCTCTCCGGCGCGATCGTGTCCGCCCAGCAGGCGCTCGACCTCTCGGCGCTTCTGGGGATCGTCATCGCCGACGACTGATCCCGTTTCGATGCCATCCATATCTGCCGTCTCGCCGCCAAAAGGAGGCCCCATGCTCACCATCGGCTGCCATCTATCCATCGCCAACGGGTATGCCGCGATGGGCGAGGCTGCGTGCTCAATCGACGCCAACACCTTCGCGTTCTTCACGCGCAATCCCCGTGGGGGTTGCGTGAGGCCGCTCGATCAAGATGATGTGACCGCGCTCGGGGACCTCCTCGTCGCGCGCGGTTTCGGCAAGCTGGTGGCCCATGCCCCTTACACCTACAATCCCTGCTCGGCGAAGGAGAGCGCTCGTGCGTTCGCCCTCGAGGCCATGGCCGAGGATCTGGTCCGCATGGAGGCCCTCCCCGGGAACCTCTACAACCTCCACCCAGGCGCCCATGTGGGCCAGGGGATGGATCGGGGCATAGAGCTCATCGCCGCGACGCTCTGCCAGGTCATGCCGGAAGGGGGCACGACCTGCGTGCTGCTCGAGACCATGGCAGGCAAGGGCACCGAGGTGGGCGGTCGCTTCGAGGAGCTCGCGGCCATCATAGGCGGCGTCGCGGCGATCCGCCCCGATCTGGCAGGGCGGCTGGGCGTGTGCCTCGATACCTGCCATGTCAGTGACGCGGGATACGATATCGTCAACGACCTCGATGGAGTGTTGCGCGAGTTCGATTCGTCGGTGGGATTGGAGCGGCTCAGGGCTGTCCATCTCAACGATTCCAAGAACCCGCGCGGCTCGCATAAGGATCGGCATGAGGCCATAGGCTTTGGATATCTTGGAAGCGAGGAGCTCGGTGGGGGAGCGGGCGCCCTTCGCTCGATATTGCGCCATCCCGCGCTGAGGGACCTCCCCTTCATCCTCGAGACGCCCCATGACAACCTGGATGGATACGCCCGCGAGATCGAGTTCTTGCGCTCGCTAGCCGCCTGACCTGCGCATCCGTTTCCTCTTGCAGGAGCGTTTCCCATCGATGCCCAGCGATTCGGATAGACGATAGAACGATATGCGTCTAGATGTAACTATCTTGGCTATTATGTGCAAAAAAGTAACAATCATGTGACGCTTCGATGAAATACGATCATTTGATACACAGACTCGTATAATCCAACCCCAAGCATTTATGCTTCCGAATCTGTATGAAGCGAAGGGGAAGGAAATCGACATGAAGATGCATAAACTTGGAGCGGTGCTCGCCCTGGCCGGCGCGCTCGCATTGACGGGATGCGCGGGCGCCGGCGACTCGGCTGGCTCTGCCACGGCCCAGGACACCGGGGATGGATACGCGCTTGTGACCGAGGGGAAGCTCACGGTGGGCACGGCCGCCGAATACGAGCCTTTCGAGTACATGGAGGATGGTGAGTACAAGGGGTTCGACATGGATCTCGCCGCCGCCATCGCCGACAAGCTTGGTCTCGAACTCAAGATCGAGAACGTGGACTTCGACACGATCGTCCCGGGTGTCGCCTCGGGGACGAAGTACGACGTGGGCATCGCGGCCATCACCGCCACGCCCGAGCGCAAAGACGAGGTCGCCTTCACCGACTCCTATTACATGGATGACCAGGCCATCGTCACGATGAAGGACAACGCGGACCTCACGGCGGACAACTGCCTTGACGCCCTCGACGCCGAGGGCGTGAAGATCGCGGTTCAGTCCGGATCGACCGCCGAGGTCTTCGCAAAGGAGAATTTCCCCCAGGCGACCCTAGTTCCGTTCAAGAACGCGACCGACTGCTTCGCCGCGGTCCAGTCCAACCAGGCGGTCGCCCTGGTGACCAACCGCTCCGTCGCCGCCCAGCTGGTCTCGTCGGCCTTCGATAACGAGCAGGTCATCAAGCAGGTGTCCACCGGTGAGGAGTACGCCATCGCGGTGAACAAGGGCAACAGCGCGCTTGCCGAGAAGATCAACGAGGCCCTTTCCGAGCTCGAGGACGAGGGTGTGCTCGACGAGCTCATGGAGAAGTACAGCATCAAGTAGCGCGGCATCGCGTCGCCTTCGCGCCCTCCCCGTCGCGATGCGGGGAGGGCGCGTCTGTCTGGGAAGATGGGAGAGATCCTTATGGGATTCGCTAAACAGGGGGCATGGCAGCGCTCGCTTGGCCGCGCGTTCGTGGGCGTGATCGTGGCGGCGATGGTCATCATCGCCGCGCCGGGCAGCGCCCTCGCGCTCGACGTGGCCAAGCTCACAGCTCGGCCCAACGCCGAGACCGGCAGCGAGGTGATGGGCGGCACCGAGACCCGCATCACCTGGGAGGTCCAAGCCGCCGAGGACGAGTCGCTCCTCGGTCTCTCCCTCACGCTCCCCGAGGGGGCGACCTATGGGACGGATGACCTGCGCGTCACGATGCTCTCGGGTGACGACCTCATGGATCGCGAGTTCATCGAACCCAAGGTCATCGAGGATGGCGAGACCATCCGGCTCGAGTTCCCCGATCCCGCTCCGGCGGGCCGGTTCTTCCGCTTGGAGCTCTACGACGTGGTCTTCCCGGCCGCGGGAGGGGAGATGCTCTGCGAGGGTGCCTACACGCTCTCCGATGGGACCACGCATGAGGCCGAGGGCATGCCCGCGCTCACCATCACCGGCGTGACGCCTCTCGACCAATTCAAGCGGCACCTCGAGGAGCAGCCCTGGGTCGAGGCGTGGAACTCCAACACCTTCCTGCGCCTCTTCTTCAATCCGATCATCATCGTGAGCAGCCTTCCCATCGTGTTCTCGGGCTTCCTGATGGCGCTTGCGATCGTGCTCGCCGCCTTCCCGATAGCGATACCCTTCGGTTTCGCCCTCGCCCTCATGCGCATCTCCCGCTCCCGCGTCCTGCGCGGGATCGCGAGCGTGTATGTGAACCTGATTCGAGGGACTCCCGCCTTCCTGCAGATCTACATCGCCTTCTTCGGGCTTCCGCTCGCGGGCGTGAACATCGACAACTACGTTTTGGGCGTGATCGTCATGGCGATGAACTCGACGGCCTATCTCTGCGAGATCTTCCGTGCGGGCATCCAATCGATACCCAAGGGCCAGACCGAGGCGGCCCGCTCCCTGGGCATGAACGCCTTCCAGACGATGGTGTTCATCATCGCCCCGCAGACCTTCCGCAATGTCATCCCGACGCTCACGAGTGAGTTCATCTTGCTGTACAAGGACACGTCCCTGCTCGCGGCCGTCGGCGTCATGGAGATCGTCATGTACGCGAAGACCATCGTGGCGACGACGGGTTCCATCACCCCCTATGTGGTGGCGGCCCTGTTCTACCTGATCGTCACCTTGCCGCTCGCCCGCCTGGTGGGCATGCTCGAGTCGCGCCTCATGGGGGCCACCGCCGGGACGAATGCAGGCCCCGTGCACAAGAAGCCGCTCAAGAGCGCTGGCACCGTGGTGGCGACGCCGCCCGATCACATCGCCGGACTATGAAGGGGGATCCAATGAGCGATATCAAAACCGACGCCGCCTCGCACGTCGCGATGGGCGAGGTCGCGGTGAGCATCCGTGGCCTCAAGAAGAGCTACGGTCATAACGAGGTCCTGCGCAACATCGATCTCGATGTGCACCGGGGCGAGGTCGTCGTGGTCCTGGGCCCCTCCGGATCGGGGAAATCGACGATGCTGCGCTGCATCAACCTGCTCGAGACGCCCAGCTCCGGCCATGTGATCTTCGAGGGCGAGGATATAACCGCCCCGGGGGTCGATATCAACCGGGTTCGCTCCGAGCTCGGCATGGTGTTCCAGCAATTCAACCTCTTCCCGCATCTCTCCGCCAAGCGAAACGTCATGATCGCCCAGGAGAAGGTCCTCAAGCGCTCGCGTGAAGAGGCCGAGCGGATCGCCATCGAGGAGCTCGCGAAGGTCGGTCTGGCCGATCGCGTGGACTTCATGCCAAGCCAGCTCTCGGGCGGCCAGCAGCAGCGCGTCGCCATCGCCCGCGCGTTGGCGATGAGCCCCCATGTGATGCTGTTCGACGAGGCGACGAGCGCCCTCGATCCCGAGCTGGTGCGCGATGTCCTCGCCGTCATGCGCGATCTCGCACGGGGAGGGATGACCATGATCGTGGTCACCCACGAGATGCAGTTCGCGCGCGATGTCGCCGACCGCGTCGTGTTCATGGACGGCGGTGTGATCGTCGAGCAGGGCACGCCCGAGGAGGTCTTCGACCATCCCACGTCCGATCGCACGAGGGATTTCCTGGGCCATATCGCCTGAGCCTTCCGAGGGCGCGTCCCGATATGGTCGAGCAAGGGGCCCGCATCCCATGGGATGCGGGCCCCTCTCGCTGGATCCTCGGTGGGCGGGTTCTCGCCTTAGAGCGCGCTCAGGTATATCGCGCGCGCGTCGTCGAGCGTGAGCTGCTTGAAGGTTCCAAAGACCTCTCCGCGGGTCTTCTTCAGACCGGGGATGAGCTTCTCGATGTCATCCTCCTCGAGGCCGAGCTCCGATAGCGTGCGGGGCATGCCGAGGGAGACGAAGAAGCTCTGGAGCTCGTCGATGGTCGCTTCGACGGCGTAGCCTATGGCGAGCTCGGGCTCTATGTCGATGCCGTCCTCCTCCGGATCGACGGGCTCGATCCCAAAGACCTGCTTGCCGAACTCGAGGAAGCGCTCGGGGTGGGCGGGCCAGACATGGCGCATCCATGCGGGGAAGATCACGGCCAGGCCGGCGCCGTGGGTGATACGTGCGTCAAGGGCTGAGAGCTCGTGCTCCAAGCCATGGCAGGTCCAGTCGCCGTCGCGCTTGCCGGGGATGCCGAGGCCGCATCCGGCGATGCCGTTGTGGGCGAGGGTGCCCGCCCACATGATGTTCGCGCGGGCGTCGTAGTCCTGCGGGTCGACCATGAGGCGGCTCGCCGCGTCGATCACGGCGCGGACCATGCCGCAGGCGATGTTATCGGTCACCGGCACCCCGGGCTCCCCCGAGAAGAAGCGCTCCATGATATGGGCGATCATGTCCGTCGCCCCTGCAGCGGTCTGGTATGCGGGCAGGGTGAAGGTGAGCTCGGGATCCATGAACGCGATCTTGGGACGGTTGAACTCGGCGTTGGTCCCGCACTTCAGCTGCTCCTCGTCGTTGCTGATGACGCAGGAGTCGGATCCCTCTGACCCGGAGGCGGGGATGGTCAGCACGCATGCGACGGGCAGCGCTCCCGACGGGACGGCGCGTTTGCGGAAGAAGTCCCAGGGGTCCCCATCGTAGGGGACGCCGAGCGCGATGGCCTTCGCGCAGTCCATCGCGGAGCCGCCTCCCACGGGCAGGACGACGTCGACTCCGCGCTCGCGGGCGATCTCGATGCCCTCGCGCACGGAGGAGATCTCCGGGTTGGGGCGCACGCCCCCGAGTCCGACGTGCTCGATGCCGGCCGCGTCGAGGGACGCCTCGACGCGGGCGAGCGTTCCGGTGCGCACCACGGAGCCCTCCCCGTAGACGATCAGGGCCCGGGTGTATCCGGATCGGGCGAGCTCCTCGCCTACGGTGTCCGTGACGCCGCGGCCGAAGACGAAGCGGGTGGGGGAGTGGAAGGAGAAGTTGTTCATAGAGGCCCCTGTCTTGTCGTGTCGTGGCCGGCGCGTCGCGCCGACCTTTAGAGCTTACCCCGAAACGGGCGCCCGCGAACCGCCGTCGGGATTTCCCGTCATGGGGTCTATCGGATGGCCCTCGCGTCCTATGGACAGGATGTCGTCGAAGGCTATGGCCCTGCCGTCGAGTTTGAGCCGCCGCCGGGCGATATCGATGCCGTCGACCACGCCGGTGCGCGTGACATAGGAATCCCAGTCGTAGTAGGTCACCCGAGCGAGGTCGCGGGGACGCAGGGCCATGAGGTCGTGCGAGAGGGTCGCGGCCTCCTCCTCGGTGAGCTCGTGGCGCTCCTCCCCGACCCGCTCGCATTCTCGAACCAGGCGATAGTATCCCGTGAGCGCGGCGAACGGCATGAATTGGGCCGCGCGGTCCGCCCTCGGCCTCCCGCTTCGAAGGCGACCCCTCCCGAGGCCCCCGTCATCTGTCCATTCAGGCATGATGTCCCCCAACCTGCTCGTTGCGCTCCCTGCCCGTGGCGCCTCTCTTGAAGCTCGTCCCCTTGAGCAGGGAGTTCTTTCCATACCGTCCCTTGACTTCCAGAACCGCCCTCTGGAGGGACCTCTCGGCCTCCTCCGCCTTCCGGTCGGTGAAGAGATCGAAGGTGGCGAACTCCTCAGGAAGCAGGTCGCCGAACCCTATGTTGATGCGCCTGATCGCCCGCGAGGGATCGACGGTCTCGGTGAAGAGGGCGTCGAAATGCCCCATGAGCCGCTTGAAGGAGTTGGTCCGCTCCCCGATGCACCGCTGGCCCCCGGCGTGGGGATGGCCTCCCGATCTCCTGGTCCCATGCTCGCCTACGAAAAGGACCCCCTCCCGGCGCCCCCTCCGACTCTCGAGGAGCACGGTGTCGTCGAGGGCGCTGTGACGCGCGGGGTCGACGCAGGCTGCCGGAAGCGCGTCGTTGGGAGCCTCGCCCCTCCCGTATCCCACGTGAAGCGATATGCGATCGCTGACGACGCCGCGATCGACGAGGTCGAGCACGGACGAGTCGACCATCTCCCTCAACACCGTGCGGGCCTCGCGATAGCTGTAGTCGCGTGAGAGGACCTGGCCGTTCATGAGCGAGGTGGCGGCGGGCCGGTACGCATGGATCTGGGCGATGGTGCACGGCTCACGCCCTTGGGCATGGTCGATGAGGTATTCGGCGTTGACGCCGAGCTCCCGATAGAGGATGTCCTCGCGCAGGGCCGCGACGCCCATGAGGTCGAAGACGTGGTATTTGGCGAGTCTCGCCGCGATGCCGGGCCCTATGCCCCAGATGTCGGTGATGGGCCGATGGGGCCATATGGTCCGGCGAAACGACTCCTCGTCGAGACACCCGATGCCGTCCTCGACATGCTTCGCGGTGATGTCGAGGGCCACTTTGGCGAGGAAGAGGTTGGGCCCGATCCCCGCGGTGGCGCTGATCCCCGTCCTCGATCGCACGGCGTGCATGAGGCGCTCGGCGAGCCCGCGCGCATCGGTGCGGTAGAGCTCGAGGTAGGGGGTGGCATCGATGAAGCATTCGTCCACCGAGTAGACATGGACGTCCTCGGGGCTCACGTACTCGAGGTAGATGCCATAGATCCTGGCCGACACCTCCATGTAGCGGGCCATGCGGGGCCTCGCCATGATGTAGTCGATACCCTGGGGTATGTCGAAGACGCGGCAGCGGTTGCGGACCCCGAGCCTCTTCATGGCGGGTGTGACGGCGAGGCATATGGTCGATGGCCCACGGTCGCGGTCGGCGACCACGAGGTTCGTCGTGGCGGGGTCTCGACCGCGATCGACGCATTCGACGCTCGCATAGAACGTCTTGAGGTCGATGCAGATGTAGGAACGGCTCGGAGCTCCCATGTCCCTCCTATCGAACATATGTTCCAAAAGCTCCGTTCGATATTAGGTCCCCGTGCGGACGGAGTCAAAGGGGGAGTGGATGGCCGAGGCTGGCGGGGGCGGGTACAATGGGTTCCAAGTGCACATCGATCCTGAGAAGGGGATTCCATGGATAGACTCGACGAACGTCCGACCCGCGTTCCCGCGCGACGCCTCCGCCTCCAGCTGGCCTCATGGGTCCGCGCCCATGGGGGGATCCTCCTCGCCACGGGATGCCTCGTCGTCTTTTTGGCCCTCATGGCGGGGGTCGTGCGGGGAGGCGCCCTGCCCATCGACGAGATCGCCCACCGAGTGGTCGTCGAGCGCATGCGCGCGAGGTGGCTCACGCCCGTCATGGAGGGCTTCTCCGCCTTGGCGAGCCCCGTGGTCCTCATCGTGTCGCTGATGGTGATGGCAGCCTTCGCACCGGGCAGGAGGCCGGGATGGTTCTGCGCCCTCAACCTCGGGCTCTCCACCGTGCTCAACATCCTGCTCAAGGAGCTCGTCCAGCGCCCGCGGCCCGAGGGCTTCCGCCTGGCCGTCGAGTCCGGGTTCAGCTTCCCGTCGGGTCACTCCATGGCCGCCATGGCCTTCTTCGGACTCATCGTATGGCTCATATGGCGCCATGAGGGGGATCGCCGCCTGCGCGCCCTGCTCTCGGCGGCCTTCTGCATCGTCATCCTCATGGTCGGTGTGAGTCGCGTCTACCTCGGTGTCCACTACGCCTCCGATGTCGTGGGCGGATTCTGCGCCTCCATCGTCTGGCTGGTGCTCTACACCCGCCTTGCCGCTCCCGTTCTCTTGGAGGGCGGTCGGGTGACGGCGTCCTCTTCGGACCCGCGTTAGCGATACAATGATGAAATCAGGCATTATTCGGCCCTTTGGGAGGGGCCGTCAGATCGGGGGCGCTCCCCGCGGCCCCGTCGCGTCCGTGTCAAGGAGGAACACATGAGCACCGTCTCCGCGCCCATCGACGCCGTCCAGACCCCCGCCTGGGCGGCCCTGCAGAAGCATCACGACGACCTCGTCGCCCAGGGCATCAGCCTCAAGGATTGGTTCGCGGCCGATCCCGACCGCGTCTCCAAGCTGAGCTATGACCTTGGCGACCTGCACTTCGACCTCTCCAAGAACCTCGTCACCGACAAGACCGTCCAGCTCCTTGCCGACCTCGCCCGCGCGGTCGATCTCGAGGGCCGCCGCGATGCCATGTTCGCCGGCGAGCACATCAACACCACCGAGGACCGTGCGGTCCTCCACACCGCGCTGCGCCGTCCCGCCTCCGACGCCGGGACGCTCATGGTCGACGGGCAGGATTGCGTCGCGGACGTCCACGAGGTCCTCGACCGCATGTACGCCTTCGCCGAGCGCGTCCGCTCGGGCGAGTGGAAGGGCGTCTCGGGCAAGCGCATCGAGCATGTCCTCTCCATCGGCATCGGCGGCTCCGACCTCGGTCCGGTCATGGTGTACGAGGCCCTCAAACCCTACGCGGACGCGGGCATCGACTGCACCTATGTCTCCAACATAGACCCCAACGACATGGCCGAGAAGGTGCGCGGGCTCGACCCCGAGACCACGCTCGCGATCGTCGTCTCCAAGACCTTCACCACCCTCGAGACGCTCACCAACGCCCGCGAGGCCAAGACCTGGATGCTCGAGGGGCTTCGCGCCGCCGGCGCCATCGATGGGAGCCCCGAACAGGAGGCCGAGGCCATCGCCAAGCACTTCGTCGCCGTTTCGACGGCCCTCGACCTCGTCGCCGATTTCGGCATCGATCCCGAGAACGCCTTCGGGTTCTGGAACTGGGTCGGCGGCCGCTACTCCGTCGACTCCGCCGTCGGCCTCTCCCTGATCATCGCCTTGGGCCCCGAGCGCTTCCGCTGCTTCCTCGAGGGCTTCCACGAGGTCGACGAGCACTTCAAGAACACCCCTCTCGAGCGCAACGTCGTGGCGCTCATGGGCCTCGTCAACGTGTGGTACGTCAACTTCTTCGGCGCCGAGAGCCATGCGGTGCTTCCCTACAACCAGTATCTGCATCGCTTCCCGGCCTATCTCCAGCAGCTCACCATGGAGTCCAACGGCAAGCACGTCCGCTGGGATGGCACCCCCATCACCACCGCGACGGGCGAGATCTTCTGGGGAGAGCCCGGCACCAACGGCCAGCACGCGTTCTACCAGCTGATTCATCAGGGTACGCGCATGGTCCCCGCTGACTTCATCGCCTTCGTGAACACCCCCAACCCCGTCGAGGACAACGGTCAGGACGTCCATGAGCTCTTCTTGGGCAACTATCTCGCCCAGACCAAGGCCCTGGCCTTCGGCAAGACGGCCGACGAGGTGCGCGCCGAGGGGACTGCGGAGTGGATGGTCCCCGCCCGCGTCTTCGAGGGCAACCGCCCGACGACCTCCATCTTCGGCGTCGACCTCACCCCGCATGCCCTCGGAGCCCTCATCGCGCTCTACGAGCACATCACGTTCGTCGAGGGCGTTGTCTGGGGCATCGACTCCTACGATCAGTGGGGCGTCGAGCTCGGCAAGCAGCTTGCCAAGCAGATCACCCCGGCTTTCCACGACGACGATGCCCTCGGTGCCCAGGACGCCTCCACCAAGGCGCTCATCGAGTTCTATCGGGCCAACCGCCGCTAACCGGCGATCGCTCTGCGAAAAGAGGGGGCGGCTTCTCGCCGCCTCCCTCTTTCGCGGGCAGCCAGAGCGAGTGGGGAGGGCGTCGCGTACATGGGGCTTTTCATCAATTCTCACGAACGTATCGACCGGGTGCTGGAGCGCGCCATGGAGGAGCTCGACGAGATCCTGATCGCCAGGCGGTCTGATGGATCGGGTCGTCCGCTCAGGGATATCGTGGGGAGCATGAGCTTCGAGGTCGTGAGGGATGGGCAGGAGCCCTCATACGACGATCGCATCGTGCAGCTCCTCTATATCCTCAGATATGCATATGGATATGGGTACGAGTATCGCAAGATGTATCGCGATGCCTTCGAGCTCTTGGGCGGGGTTCCCCCGAGGCCCTGGATCGTGTCTCTTGGGTGTGGATACGGGATAGATTACTGGAGCCTCGTCGATCTGCTTTCGGAGCTCGGGTTCTCGTATGGGACCCCTTTGTGCTACTCCGGCGTCGACATCGTCGATTGGGGGGACCTCGAGGTCCCGTTCAGACGAGTCGACCGCAATGCTGGCAGCGCCTATCATTGGGAGGATGCGTGCTCATGGCTCTCGTCGCAGGTGCGTCCCCTCCACATGTTCAGGCACCCGGACCTCATCGTCTTCCCCAAATCGTTATTGGAGCTCTGCTCCGATCCCGTGTCATGGGAGTCGATCCTCGATTCCCTGGCGGCCATCTGCGGGCACTGCGTCATCGTGGCCGTATCGCGTCCCGGATCCTTCCGCTTCTCCCGGATTGGTCGCCGATCCGACAGCGGAGTCTTCGAGCGCGCCCTCGAGAGCCTCGTCAGAGGGATGGAGTCGCGGGGGCTGTGCGTCGCCGAGAGCATCGACGCGTCCGATTCCTGGCCCGACGACGAGGGGGAGGTTCCCGCGTACCTCTCCCAGCTCAAAGATTTCAGCCATCGATATCGGCGGTATCCGACCCAAGTCGCCTCGTATTTGAGCGAGCTGCACAAGCGCTGCGAGTTCTGGGACGAGGAGGTTCCCATTCCGTGCGATCCGTCCTGCGAATTCCGATCAGAGGATGAGGACGGCTCCTTCACCTGCCGTCTGCTCGATCGCAAGCCGTTGGTGCGGTCCGGTTATGAGGGATACCGCGTGTACCGTCTCGAGCGCTGAGGACGATCCATGATCATCAGCGCAAGCAGGCGCACGGACATCCCCTCGTGCTATCCCGAATGGTTCGCCAATCGTGTGTCGGAGGGGTTCGTCTACGTGCGCAACCCCATGAACGCGCGCCAGGTGAGCAAGATCGATCTATCTATCGATCTGGTTGACTGCATCGTGTTCTGGACCAAGAACCCGGCCCCCATCTTGCCCTATCTCTCCACCTTCGAGGACTATCCCTATTACTTCCATGTCACCCTGACCGGGTACGGGCGCGACGTCGAACCGGGGATCGCGCGCAAGCGAGAAGGGGTCATCCCCGCGATCAAGGAGCTCTCCGAGCGCATCGGAGCCGAGCGGGTGATCTGGCGCTACGACCCGATCCTGTTCAACGACAAGTACACGCCCTCGTACCACCTGCGGGCGATCGATTCCATCTCCCGCGAGCTCGAGGGATTCACGCGCTCCTGCGTTATCAGCTTCGTGGACACCTACCCGGCCAACCGGTCGGCCCTCTCCCGGATCGGCCATGTCGCCCCTTCGGAATCCGATCTTCGCATCTTCGCGTCGAGCCTCGCCGGAATCGTCGAGGCGCGGGGCATGGACGTCTCAACCTGCGCCGAGAGGATCGATATGGGGGAGTGCGGCATTCGACATGGTCGCTGCATCGATCCCGATCTCGTCGAACGCATGACCGGCCGTCGCCTGTCGGTGGGGAAGGACCCCTCGCAGCGCCCCGCATGTGGGTGCGCCGCGAGCATCGACATAGGATCCTATGGAACCTGCGCGAACGGGTGCGCGTATTGCTACGCATGCCGCGGCGCGCGCCCCGCCGCGCTTCGCCATGCGACCCACGACCCCCGCTCCCCGCTTCTGTGCGATGAGCTCGGACCGGGGGACATCGTTTCGGATCGGCCAATGAGATCTCTTTCATCAGGCCAGATGGAGCTCGATATCTAGCTGGATTCCATGTCCGATGCCCCGTCTTTTCGAGGGGCTGTCAGGGGGTCCGATGGCGCAGCCGGGTCTTGAGCTCGAAGGCGACGAGTTCCTCGCAGGATGCGGGATAGACACAGTAGCACCGCTTGCGATGTTGGGCGCCCTCGCCCTCGAACCGTCCCATCACCTGTCGGATTCCGATGGATGCGCCCACCGGGGTGGTCTGCCATCCCGCGCTCGTCTTGCGGATGAACCCCGCCTCCTCGAGGGCACGGTTCGCATCTGCGGGGGCTATCCGCGAGAACAGGGGGTCATGGCCAGCGAGCTTGGAGAGAAGGGCGGAGATCCCGGGCGCGCGGCCCCCGCTGGACCGGATGTCCTTGGGCTTGGTCGGGGGATCGCCTCGTCGCGCGACGCGCAGCGGGTTCCTTATGGACCGCTGGCCCTCCTGTGCGCGTCTTTGCGCCATGGCGATGCGCTCTATGGTGGCGAACGACGGGCTCGGGACGGCTCGGGCGATGCTTTCGACTTCGAGGGCGCAGGTCCCGTCGTCAGGGAGCCGCAGCAGGGTGAAGGAGGGCGCACCCGTGCCGCCTGAATACAGGTCGAGCGCTGCCGCGGCGTTCCCCATCAAGACGACCCCACCCATCGCGCGGACGATCGAGTCCTTGAGGCGGTCGTGCTCGCGTCGCTTCTCGAGGCCGTCTCTCGTGTCCTGGTCCCGCTTGTCCGCCGAGACGGTCCTGTGCCGTCCTCCGTCCACCTCGATCGCGAGGACGAGGCTCCTGTCCCGGCGATCGAAGATCACGAAATCGAAGTGGCTCCAGCTGCGATTGATGAACGCGCGCTGCGGCTCTTCGAGCGCGGCGGCTTGCGATCGATTGAAGATGGAGCGCAAGGGGAGGTGCGCTGCCCAATCCAGCCCCATCGATGGAAGGTCGGCGGCATCGAGGGCGTCGGCGAGGAGGCTCTCGGGAGCCGAGGGGGCCTGGTCCTCGTCGTTCATCCCCTGCGCCTTGGATGTCTTGGCATCGAAGACCGAGACGAGTCCCGTCCGGTGGAAACCGAAGGCGGCTTGGCCCCCCGGGGCGCCCTCCTCGCCCGCGCAGCGATCCCATACGTAGTCGATCAGGCGCTTGATGTAGCGCCCCCGCTCCTCTCGAGCGGCGCGCTGCTCGGGGCTCAGGGCGCGCGATATGGAAGGGATCACGGGCGCGGCCCCGAGCCCTCTCTGCACGCGCTCACTCATGAGCGTCGATGAGGTCACGACGACGAGCTCCCGCTTTGCGCGCGAGACCGCCACGTTGACGAGGCGCCGGCCCTGCGACCAGGGCCATTCCCAGTCGCCGTCCTCGACGGGCAGCAGGTACACGATGTCGAACTCCTGGCCCTGCGCCTTGTGCACGGTGAGCTGTGAGGGCAGGGCCGCCCCGTCGGAGCCGGCGGGTCCTCCGTCCTCGAGTCGAAGCCCGCCCGCCCCTTCTTGCGCCATGAGGGCGTGCAGCTCCGCGAGCTGCCCTTGGAATGGCGAGAGGATGCAGGCACTGAGATCGGGGTCGGCAGCCATGAGCGTGCGGAGTCGGGGCCACTCCTCATCCATGAACACCCGCAGCTGCTTCATGTTCACCTTCGAGGTCCGTTCGGGTTCGGCGGGGGACCTTTCGTCGCCCGCCGGGGGGTACCAGGCCTCGCAGTAGTTGCCCTCGAACCAACGAACGCGGATGGGGGTGTGGACCGACCGGTCGTATTCAGGCGTCCTCACCTTGAGGCCGTCTCCCTCGTAGATGGTGTCGCAGCAGAATCGGATGATGCCGGGATGGCATCTGAAGTGCTGGTCGAGGAATGTCTTGGGCGCATAGGTCCCGGCTTCGAAGATAATCTCGGCGGCCTTGAGGATGCTCATGCCGTCCCCCTCCTCCTCGTTGAGGGCGAGTGGGTGGCAGGGCGTGGGGATATCGGCTTTAGCACATCGACGCGCGATCCATCCGTCAGCCTCGGGGCAGGGGATGGGGGCGAGCTGCTCGGTGTCTCCCACCAAGACGACATGCTTGGCGCAGGAGAGCGCGAGCACACCCGCCATGACACCGCACTGGGACGCCTCATCCATGATGAGGTAGTCGTAACGGAAGCGGTCGCCGTCGGCGAAGCACTTTATCAAGGAGTGTATTGTGCTGGTCACGAAGGGGTGCCCATCGAGGAACTTCCGGGCATGCAGCCGTGGCTCCCACCCGCCGGTGCCATGCTCCTTGCGGAAAAGGAGTTGCGAATCGAGCGTGAAGAACGGTCCCTCGGGGTGGTCGAGGTTCCAGGCCTCGCGGCGCGTCAGCGCCCCGAGCTCGGCGAACGAGGATGCGAGGCGAGCCCGCCGTGGATGGTCCGCGCCTGCGCTCGCAAGCGACCTCACCTTGGTCGCGATGTTGTCGAGCGCTGCCGCGTTGTTGGAGACCACGGCGACGGTCGCATCTTGGGAGAGCATCACGGACACCATGTTGAGGATCGTCTCCGTCTTGCCGGTTCCCGCCGGGCCCTGGATGAAGGAGATGGGGTTGGAGAGGGCCCGAGCGATCGCGCGGCGCTGCGCGGGTGTGAGCGGTGGCGCCTCGGTGCCATCGGGGCGCCACCGCTCGAGCAATCTTGGGTCATCGACGGGGATCTCGGGGGGATCGAAAAAGAGGAGGGAGCCCATGGCCGCCTCGTCACCGAGGAACGCTCGCGGGATGTCTCCGAGCATGCCGGCGTCCAGGCAGTGCTTGAAGAACCAGAGCAGCGAGTAGCCCGCCTGTCGACGGTGCCCTTTTCCCATGCCATGCTCCCTGTCGCGTCCGAGGATGGCCGCGGCCGCCCGGTAGTAGGCCACGATCTTCTCGACTGCTTCGGATCCATCGCGTTCCATGGCCCCTCCTTCAATGTCAGATATCATCGATGTCGGCAGGCCCCGCCACCGCACGTCGGCCGCGGCGGGGCCCTTCGCTCAGGGTATCAGGTTCAAGTCGAAGGACGCCATATCGCCATGGCGGCCGACCGGAGCCTCCGGCTCGCCCTGACGTGCCGCGTCGCGTGCCGCGACCATCTCCACAAAGGCGGGATGGGATGCAAGGTCGTACTTATCGACCTCTTCAGCTGCGCGACCCCGAACGAAGAGCCAGGCGCGATCGAGGGGGGTGGCCATGAGTGAGCTGGCCATCTTGTTCGCCCGATCGCGATAGCGCGAGGCGGTGTCGACATCTTGGAACGCGAGGACGATCTGGGTGTCGCAGTTGCCGATGATCGATATGGCCTCGCTCTCGCCGTAGCGCGCGACGAGCTGGGCGGTCGATTGCAGCAGCATGGTGCACCAGATCTCACGGCTCCTGATGACCGAGAGGATGTCGGCCATATGGGGAATGCGAAGGTTCGCGAAATCGTCGAGCATGAGACGGACGGGGACGGGCAGGGAGCCTTCCGGGCATCGATCGGCCTCTCGGATGAGAGAGCTGAAGGCTTGCGAGATGAAGAGGCTCGTAAGGGGCTCGAGGCTGTGATCGATATCGCTCACGGTGACGAAGAGCGCTATGCGCTCGCGGCCCATGCGCGCGAAATCGACCTGGCGAGGATGGTGATATAGGGCGCGCGCCGCATCGAAGCCGAGGCACATCGTCTTCTCAGCGATGATCCCCAAGATGCTCGCGTGCATGCGGTCGGCCCCCTGGGTGGCCCGGGCGCGGCGGTGGAGCTCGAGCGCGAAGCTGCTCGGGTCGGTCTCCTCGAGCTCGTACATGAGCATATCCGTGCTGTGATCCTGCATGCCCACGGCGAGGGATATCACGGAATCAAGGGTCTGCTCGTCCTCGGGCAGCTGCTCGAGCGCGTAGGCTATGAAGCACGCGAGGTAGTTGGCGGCCGCGCGGTCCCAAAACGGTTCGTTGTTCTCCGTCGGGCAGAGGGCGCAGGCGACGCTGATGATGTCTTGTTGGTTGGGGCGCCCGCTGACCGGGTCGCGGCGGATGAAGGCGAGGGGGTTGTAGCCGACGGCGTCATCCGTTCGGCCCGGCTCGTGGAGGGCAAGGTCGGCGAAATCGAGACGTTGGACCTCATAGCCGCGGGCGGCGAGGTAGGGGGCCATCTCGCGATGGAGCGCCCCCTTGGTGTCCATGATGATGTAGCTCCCCGACGCCTGCAGGAGGTTGGGCTCGAGGACGCTGCGCGTCTTGCCCGATCCCGACGGGCCGATGACGAGCATGTTGTTGTTGAGGCCCGTCGCGTGGGCGTCGCAAGAGAGCTCTCGGTCTCGCGCTAGGATCGCGTGTGTCTGGTAGGGCTTCCTCGCGTCGTTCGACGCCTCGAGGGCGGACGGGGATGTGGATGCTGCTTTGTCCATGGTTCAGCCCTCCTTGGCCGATGCGAACATCTTGGTAGAGAATCCGAGCTCGAGGGCGCGCTCGGCATCGAGATAGGTGTCCTTCGCGGTGAGCTGCTGCACGCGCTTGAGCGTCAGCCCGCTGCGGGTGGCGAGGATGGTGTTGAGCTGGCGGCGCGCGCCCATGAGACGGCGGCTCGTCTCTTGGAGCGAAAGTGCCGACCCGCCCGGTCCGTTGGGGATGAGCGGATCATGGACCATGAGCTCGGCATGGGGATAGAGCTCCCGCTCGTCACCGGCCATGTACACGATCGCTCCCATGGATGCGACGAGTCCGAATCCGATGGTGTGGATCGGGCAGGGGGTGGCGCGCAGGGCATCGAAGATCCCCAGTCCTGCGGAGACGCTTCCCCCGGGGGAGGAGATGAAGACGGTGACGGGTGCGATGGGATCCCGTCGCTCGAGGTGCCGGATATGTTGGCAGAGCTCAAAGGCCATCTCATCTTCGATTGGCCCGCAGACGGACAGCTCGCGATGCTCGAGCATCTCGTCATGGACCGAGAGGTGGCAGATTCCCGCGGATGATTCCCGGATGATGAGGGGGGATGTCATGGAGGGGGGTTGGCGGCTCATGGTCGCTCCTTTCGTCGTGCGGTGTCTAGTGAGGCTTGGGGGCGTGGCAGCTGGCTGCTCGGGAGAGGCGGCGTTCCAGGGAGCTCGTCCGTCCCCTGTCTGAAAGCGGGGGCATGTCGAGCTCGCCCGAACGGGCGAGCAGGGCGACGGGGCGGATGAGCATCGATCGCCAGAGATCGACGATGTCGGTCGCCACGCTCGTTACCGCGTCGATCTTGGCGAAGAGGTCCAGAGCGAGGAGGCCATCCCGCCCTTCGCAGCCCTCGATGACCTCCTCGCGGCATCGGGAGATCTCCCCATGCACCGCCTCATCGCACTTGGAAATCTCCAGGAAGGCGTCGAAGAGGTCGTCGACGGGTGCGTGGAGGATGTGGTAGATGCGGGCGATCTCCCGACAGGGTCCGGCCATGGCGAGATCGCGGCCGTTCATCTCGAGGAAGACGGTGCGGTCGCATCCCTTGGGGGACCGCCCTTCTCCCAGCGGATCCGATCGCCTTGCCTCATGCCTGCGCTTGGTGGATATGAGGAGCTCGGGGATGAGGAGCTTCATCTCGCAGCTGCGTGCCGCCTCGAGGGCTCGGGTCTCGATCCCGGGCCTCTCCAACGCCCGCTCGCGGAGCCATTCCGTTCTTTGCGCGCAGTCGGCGAAGGTGAGCAGATGGGAGGGGATGTCGGGCAGTCCGGCGGGCTTGGCCGGGGCCTCCCGGGCCAGGAGGTCCAGAAGCTCCCGGAGTCCGTCCGGTCGCGATTGGAGCGAGAACTCCAAGGGCTGTCGGGAGAAGCCGACGATCGTCGCGGCAAGGAAGTCCTTGCCGGGTCTATGCTGGAGCGCTCGCCTCTGGCGCTCGGCGAGCGATTCACGGTGGGGCATGCCGATCTCCAATCTAACGAGATAGCTGACAGGGCGCACACATCCATCCCCCAGGGCCTTCCATGGGGCGAAGGGGCCGGGATATGGCGGGGCAAGCCTCTGGGCTTGCCGCTAGGTCCTCCTGCTATTCAGTTGCGGGATCGGTGATCGCTGGGCTCATACGCTGCTACCTCTTTCACATAACATATCGCTTGCACGCTCAGACAGTCTAAAATGCTGGAAACAATGGGCTGGGATGCCCGTCAAGGGCGAATATACCCTTCTCGGCCATCGAAGGCAATCGTTTTTTTGAACGGTTGCGCTTTTGGTTGCCCAGGGTCTCGTCGGGCCTTCGAATATAATGGGGAGCCGGTTCTATCGGCGGCAAGGAGGAGCCCATGTCCATACGGGCCATCGCACTCGATATCGACGGGACGCTGACCAACGACGCGAAGCAGATCACGCCTCGCACCAGGCGCGCCCTCATGGAGGCCCAGGCCTCGGGCATCAAGCTGATCCTCGCGTCGGGGAGGCCTCCCCATGGGCTCAGGAGCCTGGCGCGCGAGCTTGAGCTCGATTCCCACAACGGCCTGCTCGTCGCATTCAATGGGTCCCAGGTCCGAGACGCCATGACCGGCGAGGTCCTCTACGACCAGCCAATCTCCGCCGAGACCTCTCGCGCGGTCCTCGAGCACGTCTCGAAATTCGATGTCATCCCCATGCTGGTCGATGGGGACCGCCTCTACATCGAGGACGCGTACCGCTGCACCGTCATGCACAACGGGGAGCCCAAGAACATCGTCAAATACGAGCGCGATGCCTGCGGGCTGCGCATCCACGAGGTGTCCGACCTTGTGCAGTGGTGCCAGGTCCCGCAGAACAAGATCCTCACCGCCGGAAGCGACGTGTACCTGAAAGAGCACCATCGTGATATGATGGCTCCCTTCGCCGACTCGCTCAGCTGCATGTTCACGGCGGACTTTTATTTCGAGTTCACCGATCGGGGCATAGACAAGGGCCGGGCGCTCTCGTTCGCCCTGCCCCGATGCGGCATCGACGCCTCGGAGCTCGTCGCATTCGGCGACGGGCAGAACGATGTCGCCATGATCGAGCTCGCTGGGGTCGGCGTGGCGATGGGCAACGCGGTGGCGGAGCTCAAGGATGTCGCCGACATGGTCACGGCATCGAACAACGACGACGGGATCGCGCTCGCCCTCGAGCGCCTGCTTGGATAAAGGATGGGATGGAACATGTGCGATCGTTTCCCTTATGATGCGGTGATCTTCGACATGGACGGCGTCATCGTCGACACCGAGGCGTTCTACACCGATCAAGAGCGCCAGTTCAGCGACGAGCTGGGTCTCCCGGTCTCCGATGACGAGATCATCGCGTTGGTGGGCCAGTCCCACCAGACGTTCCAGCGCACGGTGGTCGATTGGTTCTCGCGCGTGGGCAAGGTCTATACCGGCGAGGAGGCCGAGGCGATCTTCCGCGACTGGTCCGCGCTCCATCCCTGCGACTTCCGCTCCATCATGAGCGAGGGCGTACACGAGACGATCGACGAGCTCAAGCGTCGCGGCGTCCGTGTGGCCCTGGCCTCCTCCTCTCCCATGGAGAGCATCCAGGAGGTGCTCGCCGCCTGCGGGCTCACCGACGCCTTTGAGTTCCTGGTGAGCGGCAAGGACTTCCGCGAGAGCAAGCCCAACCCCGAGATCTACCTCCACACCCTGGAGCGCCTCGGCCTCCCCGCCGAGCGCTGCTGCTGCATCGAGGACTCCCTCGCCGGCATCACCGCCGGCAAGGCCGCCGGCCTCACGGTGTTCGCCAAGCGCGAGGAGCGCTTCGGCTTCACGCAGGAGGACGCCGACGCCATCATCGACCGGATCCCTGACATCCTCGACGTCTGCTAGCGCGCTTTCGGGGAGGGG
>JAXDWR010000073.1:0-7251 GCA_034088265.1 Collinsella sp.
CGCATGCTGCGCGAGGGCTTCACGATGAACGACATGCTCGAGCAGATGCGCGCCGTCAAGAAGATGGGCGGCATGAAGGGCATCCTGGGGATGCTTCCCGGCGGTCAGCGCGCCCTCAACCAGATGGGCGGCAACCTCGACGAGAGCATCTTCGAGCGCAACGAGGCCATGATCATGTCCATGACCAAGGAGGAGCGCGCCAAGCCGAGTATCATCAACGGTCAGCGCCGCGCGCGCATCGCCCGCGGCTCGGGCACCACGCCCGCCGATGTCAACGCCCTCATGAAGCAGTGGGGCGAGATGAACAAGATGATGGGCAAGATGCGCTCCATGACCCAGCAGATGGCCGGCGGCGCCGGCAAGAAGGGGAAGAAGGGCAAGAAGGGCAAGAAGATGCGCATGCCCGGTCTGCCCGGCATGGGCGGGATGCCCGGGATGGGGGCCAACCCCTTCGGCGCCATGGGTGGGGGGTCCGAGATGGACATGCTCCGCGCCATGGAGCAGCAGATGCGCGGAAAGCGCTAGGAGGTCACCATGAGCAAGGCCGATGAGCTCTTCGTGGCGATGTGCCGCGATATCCTCGATCACGGGACCACGACCGAGGGCGAGAAGGTCCGCCCACGCTGGGAGGACGGGACGCCCGCCTACACGATCAAGGGGTTCGGCGTCACGAATCGCTACGACCTGCGTGAGGAGTTCCCCGCGCTGACGCTGCGCCGCACCGCCCTCAAGTCCGCCATGGACGAGATCCTTTGGATCTACCAGCGCAAATCGAACAACATCAACGACCTCCGCAGCCATATCTGGGATGAGTGGGCTGACGAGTCGGGCTCCATCGGGAAGGCCTATGGGTACCAGATCGCCCAGAAAAGCCATTACGCCGAGGGCGACTTCGACCAGATGGACCGTGTCCTCTACGACTTGGAGCACACGCCCTTCTCGCGCCGGATCATGACGAACATGTACACCTTCGCCGATCTGTCGGAGATGCATCTCTATCCGTGCGCCTACAGCGTCACCTACAACGTCACCCAGGGGCCCGACGACGCGGTGCCCGTCCTCAACATGGTCCTCATGCAGCGCAGCCAGGATATCCTGGCGGCCAACAACTGGAACGTCTGCCAGTACGCCATCCTGCTCATGATGGTGGCGCGCCACGTGGGGATGGTCGCGGGCGAGTTGCTCCACGTGATCGTCGACGCCCATATCTACGACAGGCACGTCGACATCGTGCGCGAGCTCATCGAGCGGCCCCAGCATCCCGCGCCCAAGGTCTCCCTCAACCCGGACGTCACGGACTTCTATGACTTCACGACCGACGACCTCATCATCGAGGACTACGTCCATGGCCCCCAGGTCACGGACATCCCCATCGCGGTCTAGCCGCTCGTCACCGTTGAAAGGATGCGCATGACATGCAGTCTCAAAGCGATCGTCGCGGTCTGCGATGATTGGGGGATCGGCCTCGATGGGGGGATGGTTGTCGCGAATCGCGCCGACATGCGCCATTTCGTCCATCACACCATGGGCGACACCGTGATCATGGGTCGCAAGACGCTCGAGAGCTTCCCGGGCGGCCGTCCCCTCAAGGGACGTCGCAACATCGTGCTTACCCGCGATCCGGATTTCGAGCGCGAGGGGGTCGAGGTGGCGCGATCGCTCCCCGAGGCCGTCCGGCTTGTGGCCGGCGAGCAGACGGCATGGGTGATCGGCGGCGCCCAGGTCTATCGAGAGGCGCTCGATCTCGTCGACACCGCGATCGTGACCAAGAACCACTGCATCCGACCCGCCGACTCCTTCTTCCCCGATCTCGACGAGGATCCCGCATGGGAGCTCGCGTCTGAGACCGATCCCGTTCCCATAGGCGAGGGGGAGGGCGACGAGGGAGTCGAATACTCCTTCGCCGTCTACGTGCGCCGCGCCGACTGACCGCGACCGCCCCGATCCCGCGATGACCCCGCGGGTGCCGCCTTAAAACAGCTATCCTAAGGACACCTCCATGAAGACCATGATCCTCTATCGATCCAAGCACCACGGCAACACCAAGAAGCTGGTCGACGCCATCCTCGAGGCGCATCCGGATGTCGAGGCCATCGACGTGGCCACCCTTGGCAAGAATGAGTACCCCGATCTCTCGGACTACGCGCTCATCGGCGTCGCCTCGGGCATCTACCATTCCAACATCGATCGCGACCTGGCGCGGGTCCTCTCGAACGTCCTGCACGACGGGCACATCGTCTTCGCCCTGCTCACCTATGGCGGGAGCAGCAAGTGGTATGGCAAGGACATCGATGGCATCTGCCGCATGAAGCGGGCCACCTTCCTGACCTCCTACGGCTGCCTTGGCTTTGACACCTGGGGCCCCTTCAAGTTCACTGGCGGCATGCAGAAGGGCCATCCGACCGCGGAGGAGGTCCAGGGAGCCGTCGACCACTTCGATCGGCTGCTCAACGAGTACGGCGAGATCATCGAGAAGCAGTTCGAGGACTACAAGAAGCGCGCTGCCTTCGCCGCAGCCCATCCGGCGGGCGGTCTCATGTCCAACATCCGCCGTTCGGTCAAGAAGATCTCGCGCAAGGTGCGCTCGCATGGTGACGCCCCGGTGAGCGAGGGCTCCGCCGCCGCGGGCGACGCCGCGGATCCCACCGAGGAGCGGTAGCGCTTCGCATGGCTTATCAGATCATTCGCATCGACTCCCTCGATGACCCCCGCCTCGACGCCTACACGCGCTTGACCGAGCGCGAGCTGCGAAGCGTGCTCGAACCCCAGAAGGGGATCTTCATCGCCGAGAGCGCCAAGGTCATCGAGCGCGCCCTCGCCGCGGGCATGGAGCCCGTGAGCTTCCTGATGGGGGAGCGTTGGCTCGATTCGCTTCTCCCGCTCCTGGAAGGGCTCGACACCGCGGAGCCCGTTCCCGTCTTCGTCGCCTCGATGGATCTTATGGAGAGGCTCACTGGGTTCTCCGTGACTCGGGGGGCCCTCGCGGCTATGAGGCGTCCCGCGCTCGAGGATCCCGCGACGTTCCTCTCGGGCGTCGTCGCGAGCGCTGGGGACCGACCCGTTCGCGTTTGCGTCCTCGAGGGCATCGTGGACCACACCAACGTGGGCGCGATCTTCAGGAGCGCGGCGGCGCTCAACGTCGACGGTATCCTGGTGAGCCCCACATGCTGCGACCCCCTCTACCGCCGCGCGGTGCGCGTGAGCATGGGCACCGTATTCCAGGTCCCCTGGACGCGACTGGGGACCGAGGCGCGCCGGTGGCCCCGGGATGGCATCGAGGCGCTGCGCGACGCCGGGTTCTCATGCGCCGCCATGGCGCTTTCCGACGAGTCTCTCTCGCTCGACGATCCCGCCCTCCATGACATCGAGCGCCTGGCGATCTTCATGGGCACCGAGGGCGAGGGGCTTTGCAGCCGCACCATCCAGGGCTGTGATATCATCGTGAGGATCCCCATGGCCCATGGGGTCGACTCGCTCAACGTCGCGGCCGCGTCGGCTGTCGCGTTTTGGCAGCTGTGCCCGCATGTCGACAACGGCTATCGCTACCGTCCCGGTCGATACTGAGCGCCTAGCCCCATCCAAAGTGGGCTCCTCGCCCCTCCCGGTCCCCGCTCGTGCCCAAGGCCCTTCCGCTCATCCCTTTTCCTCATTCCGGGGTTGAATGATCCCGTCATTGAGCGTAGGCTCATGCTATCCATTTTCAGAGGCGTCATGGTCACCTCGCGCTCGCGGCGCGGGGTGTTTTAGAGAGGAGCGATATGGCCAAGCGGAATTCGAGCGGATCGATCGATGTGACCCAGGGCGTCATCTGGCGCCAGCTTCTGGCGCTGTGCGTCCCCATCTTCTTCGCGTCGCTATTCCAACAGACCCACGCTCTGATCAACACCTTCATCCTGGGCCAGTTTGGCGGGAAGCTCGCCTTGGGCGGCGTGCAGGCCACGACCTCCATCTTCGAGCTCGCCGTCGGGTTCTCCGTTGGCCTGGGCGCGGGCTGCGCGGTCATCACTGGGCAGTTCTTCGGTCGTCGCGACGACGAGCGGCTCTCGCGATCCGTCCATACAGCCATGACCATCGCGCTCGCCGTGGGGTGCACGATCTCCCTGGTGGGTGTTGTCTTCATACCCAACATCCTCACCGCGATGGGAACCCCGGATGAGCTCATGCACGAGGCGGTCCCCTATGCGCGCGCGTACTTCGTCGGCATGGTGTTCTCGCTTCTGCTCAACATGGGCGCCGCCTTGCTGCGCGCGGTTGGCGACACCCGCACGCCCGCGCTCATCATAGCGAGCGGATGCGTGATCAACGCCGTCCTCGACTTCGTCTTCGTGGCCGTGTTCAGGCTCGAGGCGCTCGGATGCGGCATCGCGACGGCCCTCACCCTCCTCATCAACGCCTCGTGCATCATCTGGCGCCTCGCCCATGCCGAGGGCGCATGGCGTCTCGACATCCGTCGGCTCGGGGTCGATCGACGGATCTGCAAGAGCATGATCGCCACGGGCCTGCCCCTGGGGATCCAGTCGTCGCTGTATTCGATCTCCAACATCATCGTCCAGTCCACGGTCAACTCCTTCGGTGCCGACGCCGTGACGGGCTGGGGCCTCGCGGCGCGTCTCGACGGCATCGTCTGGATGGTGACCGAGGCGCTCGGTGTGGCCATGACCACGTTCGCGGCCCAGAACTTCGGCGCGCGCAACTACGAGCGCATGCGCCAGGGCTATCACACCTCGCTCGCCATCACGGTCTGCCTGATCGGTGGCATGGCGCTCGTGCTCGTGACCTTCGTCGACCCCCTCGCGCGCTTCTTCATCAACGACGACGCCGTCGTGGGTTACACGAGCACCATGATCCACTTCATCGCGCCGTTCTATCTCTTCTACTCGATCGTCGACAACACATCGGGCGCCATCCGCGGATCCGGTGAGAGCTTGAGGCCCATGCTCCTCACGGTCCTTGGCACCGTCGTGTTCCGCGTCATATGGCTCCTGGCCGTCGTCCCCCTCCATCACACCATCGAGACGATGCTTCTGGTCTACCCTGTGACGTGGATCCTGACCTCCATCCTCTTCGTCGGCTACCATCACTTCGGGCACTGGCTGACGCATGCGGAGCGCAAGGCGCAGCGTATGGAGCTGAACATCTAGGGGAGGATCACCGTACGCGCAAGCGCCCCGCCGGTCTGTGGGTCCGGCGGGGCGCTGCCATATTCAGACGGTTCGTCGTCGATGGGGGGTCAGTATTCAATGCCCTTGCGAGCAAGGAGCCCCTCGTCGAAGTAATGCTTGATGGGGCGCATCTCGGTCACGAGGTCCGCGAGGTCGGCGAGGGGCAGAAGGCCCCTCCCCGTGAGGACGAGCTCGGTGGTGTCGGGCTTAGCCTCGATGAGCCTCTCGATATCCTCACGCGTCACAAAGCCCCGGCGCATGGCCTCGCCGACCTCATCCAGGATCAGGACATCGACCGGATCGGACCCCCTCGACCCGAGGGCGTCGTGCGCCAAGGAGAGGATCTCGTCCGCGCATTCCTTGGGGGTGGGCATCGTGGCCTGGGTGATCTTGAGCCCGAAGCGCTCGGCGGCCTCGTGCTCCGAGCACCTGAGCTTCTTGGCGAACTGGAGCATGTGCACGTCAAGGCCGTATCCCAGGGCCCTGAACGCAAGCCCGAGGGCCGCCGTGGTCTTGCCCTTTCCATCGCCGGTGTATATCTGGACCTTCCCGCAATCGAGATGGCGCATCTTGGGTCCTCCTTGGATTACCCGTGTTAGCTTTCAGGGTCGATGGGTACCATCTAACCATTACCAACGATACTGGATGGAGTTTCAAACTGATGGAGATGGATGATCACAAGCGTAGAAGGAACATGATTCTCTACGTCCTCATCGCGTTCGCTGTCTACATGGTGCTCAGCACGGTTCTGTTCCCCAACCTCAAGGACGGGATGCAGATCGAGGACGTGAGCTATTCCACATTCGTCGAGGCCCTGGAGGACAAGAAGGTCAGCCAGCTCGACTACACCGAGGACGCCTCTTCGAAGGCCCTTTACCGCATGGAGGGCGTTGAGGACACCACCTATCGCACGACGATCCCGGTCGGCGACAGCGATGTGTGGAACCTCATCAGGGAATCCGGCGCCGACACCACGGTCAAGATCCCTGATCGCAACACGAGTCTCATGTCCTACTACCTCATGACGCTCGTGCTCCCCATCGCCGTGTTCTTCCTCGTGGGCTGGTGGCTCAACCGCCGCATGAAGAAGGCCATGGGCGATGACAACCCCTCCATGAACTTCGGCGGGGGTTTCGGCGGCATGGGTGGCGGACTTGGCAAGTCCGGTGCCCGCATCGTCGCCTCCAAGGATGTCGGCGTCACTTTCAAGGACGTCGCGGGCCAGGAGGAGGCCAAGGAGTCCCTCAAGGAGGTTGTCGACTTCCTCGAGAACCCCAAGCGCTACGAGGAGATCGGTGCCAAGCTCCCGCGCGGCGCCCTGCTCGTCGGCCCTCCGGGCACCGGCAAGACCCTGCTCGCCAAGGCCGTGGCGGGCGAGGCGGGCGTCCCGTTCTTCTCCATCTCGGGTTCCGAGTTCGTTGAGATGTTCGTGGGACGCGGCGCCGCCAAGGTCCGCGACCTGTTCAAGCAGGCGAAGGAGAAGGCTCCTTGTATCGTCTTCATCGATGAGATCGACACGATCGGCAAGAAGCGCGATGGTGGCGGGTTCTCGGGCAACGACGAGCGCGAGCAGACGCTCAACCAGCTCCTTACCGAGATGGACGGCTTCGACAACCAGAAGGGCATCGTCGTCCTCGCGGCCACCAACCGCCCCGACAGCCTTGATCCCGCGCTCCTGCGTCCGGGCCGCTTCGACCGACGCATCCCCGCGGAGCTCCCCGACCTCGCCGGACGCAAGGCGATCCTCGAGCTGCATCTCAAGGATGTGAAGGTCGAGAACCCGGTCGACATGAGCGCCATCGCCCGTGCCACGCCCGGTGCCTCGGGAGCCGACCTCGCGAACATCATCAACGAGGGCGCGCTCCGCGCCGTCCGCCTGGGTCGCAAGCGCGCCTCGCAGGAGGACTTCGAGGAATCGGTCGAGGTCGTCATCGCCGGTCAGCAGCGCAAGTCGACGGTGCTCTCGGACCATGAGAAGCAGGTCGTCGCCTATCACGAGATCGGCCATGCGATCGTCGCGGCTCGCCAGAAGGGTTCCGCCCCGGTCACCAAGATCACGATCGTCCCGCGCACGTCGGGCGCTTTGGGC
>JAXDWR010000074.1:0-9993 GCA_034088265.1 Collinsella sp.
GGCAGGACGGCCCTCGCGTACTCCACGCTGGCGAGGTTGACGACGACGGTGGGCTCGTCATTCGGGCAGATCGTGCGGGCGATGAGGTCCCCCCAGAACGCATAGAGGTCATGTGCCGTCCCCACGGGGAGCTTGGCGGCCATCTCGAGGCGATAGGGCACGACGGCGTCGAGCGGGCGCGCGCATCCATAGAGGCCGGAGAGTATCCAGAGGCGTTCCTGGAGCCATTCGAGGCTGGCTCCGTCAAGGACATCGGGGGCGATGCTTCGGTATTGGATGCCGATGTAGGAGAAGAGCGCTGGGGCGGATGCCCCTGGGGCCATGGATCCATCGGCGCGCTGGGTCCCGATGGCGCGCATGAGCCCGTGCAGCCGCTCGACGTTCTCGGCGAGGAGCTTGTCGCTGACATGCCAGAGCTCCTTGAGGCCCTGGGCCCCTCGATCGCGCTCGATGTCGCCAAGCGCGCGGACGACCTCGCGGGTCTTGTCGGGGAAGGGCGGCACGCCTCGCGTCTCGAAGCCGTCGTGTCCCGAGGACATCTGCTTCGCGGGTGAGATGATGATTTGGATCATGGTTCGCTCCCTGGCGTGATGGCCCTTCGCCATCTTAGATCATTCCGGCTCCCTGGCAGGGGTCCAACCAGAGGCGCCCCACCCCCGGCGAAGAGGGGATGGGGCGCGTCCGATCGGGGTGCGGGGGAGATCCCCCGCGCACGTATCCCTCCGTCTCTTGTCAGGAACGGGAGATGAAGGCCTTGTATCCCCTATAGGCCTCATAGACGTCGGCCTTGTTGGTGACCTCCCACAGCGCGTGCATGGAGAGGACCGGGACGCCGGAGTCGATGACGTCCATGCCGTACTCCGCGAGGATGTAGGCGATGGTGCCGCCGCCGCCCGCTCCGATGCGGCCGAGCTCGCAGGTCTGGAAGGAGACCCCCGCCTCGTCCATGATGTCGCGAAGCAGGGACAGGTACTCGGCGTCGGCGTCGTTCGACCCGCTCTTGCCGCGCGCGCCGGTGTACTTGTTGAAGCAAAGGCCGTGTCCCATGATCGCGGCGTTCTTCTTCTCGAACCGATCCGCATAGAGCGTATCGAAGCCGGCGGACACGTCGGAGGAGAGCATGCGGGAGCGCGCGAGCGCGCGGCGCAGGGCGAGCGGGGAGTCCTCGCCGGCGAGCGCCATGATCTCGGCGACGGTGTTCTCGAAGAAGCGGCTGGTCATGCCGGAGGCGCCGACCGAGCCGATCTCCTCCTTGTCGACCAAGAGGCAGACGCTCGTCGTCTCGACCTCGGCGACGTCGAGCTGGGCCATCAGGGAGGTGTAGGCGCAGACGCGGTCGTCTTGGCCGTATCCCAAGATCATGGAGCGATCGAGGCCCATGTCGCGAGCCGGGCCGGCCGGGACGACCTCGATCTCGGCGGAGAGGAAGTCCTCCTCGCAGACGTCATAGGTCTTGGAGAGGAGGTCGAGGAGGTACTGCTTCACGGGCTCTTTGGGCTCCTCGGCATCGCCCTCGATGACGACGGGGCGGCCGCCCACGATCAGATCGAGGTCCTCATGGTCGACGGCTTTGCGGGCGGGCTTGCCCATCTGCTCGTCCGCGAGATGGATCAGCAGGTCGGAGATGCAGAAGACGGGATCCTGCGGGTCCTCGCCCACGACGATGTCGACGGTCGTGCCGTCCTTCTTGCAGATGACGCCGTGCAGGGCGAGCGGGGTGGCGACCCAGTGGTAGGCCTTCACTCCGCCGTAGTAATGGGTGTCGAGATAGGCCATGTCGCCCGCCTCGTACAGGGGGTTCTGCTTGAGGTCGAGGCGCGGGGAGTCGATGTGGGCCCCGAGGATGTTCATGCCGTCCTCGAGGGGGCGGGTGCCGATGTTGACGAGCATGAGCGTCTTGTTGTGGGAGACGGCGTACACCTTGTCCCCTGCCTTGAGCGCCCTTCCCTGCCCGATCACATCATCGAGATCGACGTAGCCGGCGGCCTTCGCCAGGGAGACGGAGGCTCGCACGCACTCGCGCTCGGTCTTGTTCTGGCTTATGAAAGCGCGATACGAGTCGCACAGGCCCTCCACGCCATCGAGATCGGCCCCTTTGTATTTCTTCCATGCATTCGGTCGCTCCATGGGTGCGTCCTTTCCACGTGGTTACATATGTCGTGAGCCATGGTAGCATGCGCGGCGGTGTCCGTGATCCTCTCCCCGAGGGCTCCACCTCCGCTCCCGACTAAGGTGTCGCCGGCGCCCGCCGGGCGCGCCATGGCGTAGACTGTAGGGGCCATGTCGACCGTGAAACGGGGTTTTCCATGTCAGATTCCGCCATCGAGCGCCGCACCATCGCCGTCATCGACGGCAACTCCCTCATGCATCGGGCCTTTCATGCCGTGCCGCCCACCATGAACGCCCCGGACGGCCGTCCCACCAACGCGGTCTTCGGATTCCTCAACATGTTCCTCAAGATGGTCGACGCCTTCGGGCCCGACGGCGTCATCGTCGCCTTCGACAAGGGCCGCCCGCGCGTGCGCATGGAGATGCTTCCCCAATACAAGGCGCAGCGCCCGCCCATGGACCCCGATCTCAGGCAGCAGTTCCCCATGATCAAGGGCCTGCTCGAGGAGCTGCGCGTCCCGATCGCCGAGTCGGAGGGATGGGAGGGCGACGACATCCTGGGAACGCTCGCCCGCGTCGGCGAGGAAGCCGGTTTCGATATGTACCTCGTCACGGGCGACCGGGACATGTACCAGCTCGTCACCGATCATGTGAACGTGGTCTCGACGCGCAAGGGCCTCTCCGACATCGCCATCATGACCCCCGAGAGCGTCGACGACCTCTATCACGGGATCTCGCCCGATCTCGTCCCGGACTTCTACGGACTGAAAGGCGACTCCTCCGACAACATCCCCGGCGTCCCCGGGATCGGCCCCAAGAAGGCGAGCGCCCTCATCGCCCAGTACGGCAACTTGGACGAGGTCATCGCCCATGCCGATGAGGTGCGGGGGAAGATGGGGGAGAACCTGAGGGCCCATATCCAAGATGCCCTGCTGTCCCGAGAGGTCGCCCGCATCCGCACCGACGCCCCTGTCGAGATCGACTTCGAGAACACGGTCTTCCCCGGTTACGGCGCCGATGACGTCGTCCATGCGCTCGGGGAGCTCGGCATCACCTCGATGCAGGGAAGGTTCCTCTCCCTGATCGGGGACGCCCCCACCGATTCAGTCTCGGAGCTCGAGATCCCCTCCGTCGTGCATGTCGCCCGCGCCGGAGGCGAGCTCGCCCCCGCGTTCGAGGAGCTCGCCCGATCCATCGAGGCGGGGGAATGGGTTGGCGCCGCGCTCGAAGACGATCACGAGGCCGGCATGCTCTTCGGCCTGACCCACACGCTTTGGATCGCCACGTCGCGCGCCCTCCTCGCGTTCGAGGCGCCCGACGGGGAGCCCTCCTGCTCGATCGATGTGCCGGGGTTCGATGCCTCCCACGGGCTCATCCCGGCGGTGCTCGGGAGGCTGTTCTCGGACGGGATGGTCTCGTCGCCCGACATGAAGACCCTCATCCATGAAATGTCGCCGGTGGACTCCTCGTCTCCCGAGCTCCTCGATCCGCTGTCGATCGACCCCTCTCGTACCTTCGACACCACCGTCGCCGCCTATCTGCTCGACTCCGTGCGCGCCGACTTCTCCGATGCCTATATCTCGGAGACCTATCTGGGCGCCTCCCTGCCCGCGGCGCGTGGCGAGGAGGGGGCGTCCGATCTCGCCCTTCCCTCCGCCGCCCGCGCAGCCACCCTCGCCCTCGCGGCGCGCCCCCGCCTGCTCGACGCCCTCGAGCGGGATGGCGACATCGAGGTTCTCGATCGCATCGAGCTCCCCCTCATCCCGGTCCTCGCCTCCATGGAGCGCACGGGCATGCTGGTCGACCCCGATCGGCTCGCGAGCCTCTCGAGCGAGCTCGGTGCCCAGATCGATGAGCTCGCCTCGCGGATCCGGTCCCTTGCAGGGGACGAGACCTTCAACATCTCGAGCCCCATGCAGCTCTCCCACATCCTCTTCGACGTGATGGGGTTGCCCACCAAGGGTCTCAAGAAGACCCAGCGCGGCTACTATTCGACCAACGCCCGCGTCCTCGAGGAGTTCGCGCGTGACAACGAGTTCGTGCGACTCGTCTTGGAATACCGCGAGAAGACCAAGATCAAGTCGACCTATCTCGACGCCCTCGGCCCCCTGCGCAGGTCCGACGGGAGGGTGCACACCACCTACAACCAAACGATCACCGCGACGGGCAGGCTCTCGTCCTCCAATCCGAACCTCCAGAACATCCCGACCCGCTCGGAGTTGGGCCGCACGGTGAAGACCGCGTTCTCGGCGGGGGAGGGGTCGGTGTTGCTCGCGGTCGACTACAGCCAGATCGAGCTGCGCCTGCTCGCGCACCTATCGGGTGACGAGCATCTCGTCCGCGCGTTCAACGAGGGCGAGGATTTCCATGCCGAGACCGCCGCGCGCGTTTTCGGCGTCCCGGTCGAGAGCGTGACGCCCGAGCTGCGCAGCAGGGCGAAGGCGGTCAACTTCGGCATCGTCTACGGGCAGCAGGCCTACGGCCTCTCGCAGACCCTCGACATCCCCATGGGCGAGGCCCGCGCCATGATCGATCGGTACTTTGAGGCCTATCCAGGCGTCAGGACCTATCTCGATGGCACCGTCGACGAGGCGCGCCGCACGGGCCACGCCCTCACGCTCTTCGGCCGTCGCCGCCCGATCCCCGAGCTCAAGGCCAAGAACCCCGTCCAGCGCGGATTTGGCGAGCGCACCGCGATGAACCATCCCATGCAGGGCACGGCCGCGGACATCATCAAGATCGCCATGGTCCGCGTCGCGGCGCGCCTGCGCGCCGAGGGTTTCACGGCCCGGATGGTGCTCCAGGTGCATGACGAACTGGATTTCGAGTGCCCCATCGACGAGGTCGAGGCGCTCACGGCGATGGTGCGCGACGAGATGGAGCACGTCGTCGAGCTCAGGGTGCCGCTTATCGCGGAGGCATCGACGGGGGAGACCTGGGCGGACGCGAAGTGATGGGGCCGCGCGACCTCCCCGGTGGATCCGATCAGCGTCCTGCTGGGGAGCGCTTTGCGGCGAGGATGGCCTCGACGACCACCGCCACTCCGCGGTCGTTGTTGCTCGGCGCCAGGAAGCGGGCGTGCTGTCTCATGTGGTCGCGTGCGTTGGCCATCAAGAAGCTGTGGCCGGCCGTCTCGAGCATCTGGATGTCGTTGTGGGTGTCCCCGAAGGCGGCCGCGTCGGCCACCTCCACGCCGAGGTGCTCGCAGAGGCGCGTGATCCCCGTCCCCTTGTCCACGCCCTTGTTCATGATGTCGATCCATTCGGATCCGGCGCAGGTCACCGAGAAATCGCTTCCAAAGGCGGGCGCGAACGCCTCGGCGTAGGCGCGCTCGCTGTCCCGTTCGGGGAAGAACACCGTGAACTTGTTGGCCTCCACGTCGAGGCCCCCGATATCATCGAGATAGACGATGTTGTGGTAGAACTCGCGCAGGATAGCGTCGTGGTGCCTGTCGCAGCTCCTCAAGTAGGCGGCGTCCAGGCCGCAGATGTTGGGCACGCCGCCGAGCTGGATGGTCATGTCGAGCAGGCGGTGGTACACCTCGGGTGCTATGAGGCTCTTGAAGATGACCTCGTCGCGGACGGTGATCGCGGCCCCGTTGTCGGCTATGAAACCCATCTTGGATGAGAGGTCGCCAAACATGCTGCGCAGCGTGTAGGTGGGTCGTCCGCTTGCCGCGCAGAACAGCATGCCGGCCTCCGACATGGCATCGATGAGCTTCGGCATGTTCTCGGGCATGGTTTTGTCGTCGGCGAGCAGGGTGAAGTCCATATCGCTCGCGACGATCTCGATTCGATGCATGTCCAAGTCGTTTTTATAGTCCCTCATGGCCCTCCGATGATTGAAAAATGGGAAATAACCAATTTTGACTCTTGTCTCCCAGTCACTTTAGCGTAATATATCGGCAACGTGTTTTGGTTGCAAAGATACCGTTCATTGAAACTTGCCAACCATTCACGGAATAATGATTGTGTTGCAAGCTTGACGAGGAGTGCACCAGTGAACGTGCTGTTGGCTACATACAGGGATCTGGCGACGACCGCCATCCTCCCCGGCCAGAGCGCTGTCGATGCCGCCTCCCGACGTCAGCGCGCAATCTCCCGACGACGATAGGGTCGTCTGCATCCCGAAGGCTCCGCCTTCAGGGAGCCAGCTCGGTTGTCGGGTTTCTCCATATGGACATGAGTGCCGGCCCATGCGAGGCATGGAGCGCCGTCCGTTGGAATCGTTGCAACAATTCAATCCCAGGGCTTCAAGCTGGCTCGTCCCCTCCCCGTTAATTTGAATTGGCGCGCATGCACGCCCTGCGCGCCCGAAAGGACGATTGCCATGAGCAAGGAAAAGGTCGTACTCGCGTATTCCGGTGGACTCGACACCTCGGTCTGCATCAAATGGCTGCAAGACGAGATGGGCTTCGATGTCATCGCCGTCTTGGGAAACGTGGGGCAGGAGCATGACGGACTCGAGAAGATACGGGAGAAGGCGCTCTCCCTCGGCGTCATCGCCTGCGAGGTCGTCGATATGCGCGATGAGTTCGCGAGCGACTACGTCGTTCGCGCGATAGCGGCCAACGCCCTCTATGAGAACAAGTACCCTCTCCTTTCGGCCCTGTCCCGTCCCCTCATATCAGCCCATCTCGTCGATGTCGCCCATCGCCACGGGGCTCGGCACATCGCCCACGGCTGCACGGGCAAGGGAAACGACCAGGTGCGTTTCGAGACCTCCATCCTGACGCTGGATCCGAGCATCAAGATCGTCGCGCCCGTGCGCGAATGGGATCTGGGGATGCGTCCCGACGAGATCGCCTATGCCAAGCAGCATGGCGTCCCGGTCCCCGTGACCGACGACGCCCCCTATTCGATCGACGACAATCTCTGGGGCCGGGCCATCGAGGCCGGCGTGCTCGAGGATCCCTGGAACGAGCCCCCGTCGGACATCTGGACCATGACGGTCGATCCGGTCGAGGCCCCCGATGAGCCGACGTGCGTCGTGGTCGACTTCGAGGGGGGTGTCCCCGTCGGGCTGGACGGGGAGCGCATGGACCTCGTCGACCTCGTCGATCGCATGAACGCGATCGCCGGCGGGAACGGATTCGGTCGCATAGACATGATCGAGAACCGCTACGTCGGCCTCAAGTCCCGCGAATGCTATGAGGCTCCCGCGGCCCTGGCCCTGATAGCCGCGCACAAGGCCCTTGAGGACCTTTGCCTCGAGCGCGATGTCCTGCATGCGAAGCTGCCGCTTGAGCAGGCGTGGGCCGATCAGGTCTACAGCGGACGCTGGTTCTCCCCGCTGAAACGTGCCCTCGACGCCTTCATGGCCGACACGCAGGCCATGGTGGGCGGATCGGTGAGGCTCAAGTTCCATAAGGGGTCGTGCGTGGTCGTCGGGCGCAAGAGCCCGAGCGCCCTCTATGATCGGGCCCTGGCCACCTATGACTCCGATGACACCTTCGACCAGAAGGCGGCGAAGGGCTTCATCGATATCCAAGCCCTCTCGCTCAAGACGTGGGCATCGGTGGAGGCCTGTGCGAAAAGCTCCGCGACGGTGTCCAAGCTGGCCGTTGTCGACGGCTGCGCCATGCAGGGCAAAGCGGTGAATTACTAGATTTCGGAGAAGGGGTGCGACGGCCCCGCTGGAGTCCGTCGCGAATCGGCAGAGGAAGGTCGTGGCGATATGGCGCTGTGGGATGGACGGTTCGAGCACGGGGTGGCGATCGAGGCGCAGGGGTTCGGCGCCTCCCTGCCGGTCGATTGGCAGTTATATAAACAGGACATCGCCGGGTCGAAGGCGCATGCCCGCATGCTGGCCAAGCAGGGGATCATCAGCGACGAGGATGCCGTCGCGATCGCGCGGGGTCTGGATGGCATCGAGGAGGATATAGATGCCGGGGACTTTGCCTTCGAGATCGAGGACGAGGACATCCACATGGCGATCGAGCGGGAGCTCACCCGTCGCGTCGGGGAGGCGGGCAAGCGCCTGCACACCGGTCGCTCGCGCAACGATCAGGTGGCGACTGACACCCGCCTCGCCGCGAAGGCGTTGGCCAAGCGCCTGATGGCCGCCAATCTGGAGCTTCGGAGGGCGCTGGTCGAGGTCGGGGAGGCGAACGAGGGGACGATCCTGCCTGGCATGACCCACCTGCAGCACGCCCAGCCGGTCCTCCTCCAGCACCATCTGCTCGCGTACTACTGGATGCTCGCGCGCGACTACAAGCGGATCATGGCCGCTTACGAGGCGGCCAATGCCTCCCCGTTGGGCGCGGCGGCCCTTGCTGGCACCACCTATCCGATCGATCGCGCCACCGTCGCCCATGAGCTGGGATTCAAGCGGCTCGTCCCCAACTCCCTCGACGCGGTGTCCGATCGGGATTTCCTGCTCGACCTACACTTTGCCTGCGCGACGATGTCCATGCACCTCTCGCGCCTTTCCGAGGAGATCGTGCTGTGGAGCAGTTCGGAATTCGGGTTCATCGAGCTCTCCGACGAGTTCTCCACAGGGTCGTCCATCATGCCGCAGAAGAAGAACCCTGATTTCGCCGAGCTCATCAGGGGGAAGACCGGCCGCGTCTACGGCAACCTCATCCAGCTCCTCGTCACGTGCAAGGGTCTGCCCCTGGCTTACAACAAGGATCTGCAGGAGGACAAGGAGGCCGCCCTCGATTCCGCGCGGACGCTCGCCCAATGCCTCTCGGTCATGGCGGGGATGGTGTCCACCATGACCGTCAACGCGGATCGGATGCGTGAGGCTTGCGGCGTCGGACACCTTGCCGCCACGGATGTGGCCGACTACCTTGTGAGGCGCCATATGCCCTTCCGAGAGGCGCATGCCGTGGTCGGCCACCTGGTTTTGGAGTGCGACAAGCGCGGGTGCCAGCTGGCGGACCTGCCGTTCGAGGTGTTCGCGGAGGCGAGCCCCCTGTTCGGACCGGATATAGCCTCGTCCCTCGATATCGAGGCCATCGTCCAGGCCCGTGACACGATGGGGGGGACGGCGCCCAGGGCGGTGGCGGAGCAGATGCACCTCGTCCGGGCCTCATGTGCAGCCGACGAGGCGTTTCTTGAGGGATTGCCCCCCATCGTCCCCGTGGGGGGACCGATCGGACCGGTGAACGGTCTGCCTTCTTGATTTGGCGGGGATATGGGATAGGATTACCCTGTTTCCGTCACGACAAGGAGGTCGCCCATGTCCGTTCAGAAGACATTCTGCATGCTCAAGCCCGACGCCGTCCGCGACAGGAAGATGGGGAGGGTCATCGATCGCATCGAGCAATCGGGCCTCACCATCGAGCGCATGGAGATGTGCGAGCTCTCGCGCGCGGTCGTCGAGGAGCATTACGCCCACCTCGCCGACAAGCCGTTCTTCGGCGACATCGTCTCCTTCATGACGAGCGGTCCTGTGGTGAAGATGGTCTTGAGCGGCCCCAATGCCGTCGCGAAGCTGCGCTCCCTCATGGGGGCGACCGATCCGCTCGAGGCGACGCCCGGAAGCATCCGCGGCGACCTCGCGGTCGATGTGGGGGCGAATATCGTCCACGGGTCCGACAGCCTCGAGAACGCCGCGGTGGAGATCGAGAGGTTCTTTGGCTAGCAAGGCGAGCCCGCTGCCCGATTCGGCGGCGGGCTCATTTCATGCAGCCCGTCCAATGGCCGTACAATGGGGCGGGATCATATGTGCAAGGAGGTTTTCGTGGAAGAGAGCACTGTCGGAGCCAATATGGGCGGGATGTCGCCGGATCAGCGCGATGAGGCCCTGTGCGAGCTGCTCGAAGGGGAGCTGATCTGCGCGCTGGGCTGCACCGAGCCCATCGCGGTCGCCTATGCCGCCGCCCTCGCGCGCCTGGTGCTGGGTTGCGAGCCCGAGTCGCTCAAGGTGGGGTGCTCG
>JAXDWR010000075.1:0-26898 GCA_034088265.1 Collinsella sp.
AGATCTAATCCACGGCCGCCGACAACCAGACCAGGGTCGCGTTCAACGTGGTCCTGGGCGTGCGTGTGCTCGCTCGCGACAACAAGTCGCTCGGCAAGTTCCAGCTCACCGGTATCCCGGCCGCCCGTCGCGGCATCCCGCAGATCGAGGTCACCTTCGACATCGACGCCAACGGCATCGTGAAGGTCTCCGCCAAGGACAAGGGCACCGGCAAGGAGCAGTCCATCACCATCTCCGGCTCCACCGCGCTCTCCGATGAGGAAGTCGATCGCATGGTCAAGGACGCCGAGGCCCATGCCGAGGAGGACAAGAAGCAGAAGGAGGAGGTCGAGGCCCGCAACCAGACCGACAGCCTCTGCTACTCCACCGAGCAGACCCTCTCCGAGCTCGGCGACAAGGTTCCCGCTGACGTGAAGGGCGAGGCCGAGTCCGCCATCGCCGACGCCAAGAAGGCTCTCGAGGGCTCCGACGTCGACGCCATCAAGTCCGCTGGCGAGAAGCTCCAGGAGGTCGCCTACAAGCTGGCTCAGATGGTCTACGCCGATGCCCAGCAGGCCTCCGCTGGATCCGACTCCTCCTCTGACGACGACGTGGTCGACGCCGACTACGAGGTCGTCGACGACGACTCCAAGAACTAGCGATGTCGCGCAAGGAGGAACAGGACGTGAAGATCCCCGTGGAATCGGTCGAGGACGTCGAGATGCCCGAGATCGAGGAAGAGGCCCTAGCGTCCGATGAGGCGCCCGTCGCCGACGGTGCCGAGCCCGAGGCGGAGGCCCCGACCATGACTGAGGAGGAGATGGTCGAGGCCGCCATCCGCGCGGGCGAGGAGGCCGCCGAGAACGATTTCAAGCTCAAGTGCGAGCAGGTGCAAGCCGAGCTCGTCGCGGTGCGCGAGCAGCTCGAGGAGGCCGTCTCCGCCAAGGAGGCCGCCGAGGCCCTCGCTAAGGAGGCCGCGGAGCGCCATGCGCGCCTTCAGGCCGATTGGGAGAACTATCGTCGCCGCACCGCCCGCGAGCGCGTCGAGGAGCGCGATCGCGCGACCGAGAAGCTTGTGATGGCCCTGCTGCCGGCGATCGACGACATCGAGCGCGCCCTCGCGCACGCTCGCACCCAGGAGCTCTCCGAGAACTTCGGGCAGTTCGTCGATGGCGTCGACGCGGTGCGCACCAAGGTCATGGGCGTGCTCGAGCACGAGGGAGCCGAGGTCATCGACCCCAAGGGCGAGCCCTTCGACTGCAACATCCATCAGGCGGTGGGCCGCGTGGAGGATGCCGAGCAGTTCGACGAGACGGTCAACGACGTCTACCAGAAGGGGTATCGCATGGGCGGCAAGGTCCTGCGTCCCGCGATGGTCACGGTCACCTATGGCGGGGCCAAGCGCCCGGCGTCGGAGGCCGAGGAGCCCGCGGGCCCCGAGGACGTCGAGGCCGCGCAGGAGTAGGCAAGGGATCGCGGGGCGCATCGAGGAAGGTGCGCCCCGCGACCGTTCCGCCGACACAGGAGAAAGGAGGCAGACGATGCCACAGGCGAAGAGCTTCTATGATGTCCTCGGCGTGTCGCGCGACGCCTCCGACAAAGAGATCAAGAGCGCGTTCCGCAAACTCGCGCAGAAGCACCATCCCGACGCTGGCGGCGACGAGGCGAAGTTCAAGGAGATCAGCGAGGCCTACGATACGCTCTCGGATCCCAAGAAGCGCAAGGAGTACGACCAGCTGCTCATGTTCGGGGGCATCCCGGGCGCGGGCGGAGCGGGTGGCTACGGGGGCTATGCCGGCGGCGCCGGCGCGGGTGCCGCATGGGGCGACATCTTCGACAGCATCTTCCGCGGCGAGGGCGCCTTCGGATCCGATTGGGCCCAGGGTTTCGCCGGTGCCGCCGGGGCGTCCGGTGCCCGGGCGCGCAGCCGCAAGGGGAGCGACCTATCGCTCACCGTGGACGTGACCGCCGAGGACGCGTTTCGCGGCGTTACGCACAAGGTGACGTATCGCATTCCCTCGACTGGCGAGCAGCAGACCATAACGGTCTCCGTTCCCGCTGGCGCGGTTGATGGCGGCAAGCTTCGCTACAAGCGGCGTGGCGAGTACGGCGTCGGTGGGGGCGAGCGCGGCGATCTGGTCGTGACCACGCACGTCGAGGAGCACCCCATCTTCAAGCGCAAGGGCGCCGACGTGACGATGGAGCTCCCGATCTCGGCCTATGAGGCGGCGCTCGGGTGCCAGGTGGACGTGCCCACCCCGGGAGGCGCCACGGTGCGCCTGAAGGTTCCAGCCGGCACGCAGAGCGGAAAGACCTTCCGCTTCAAGGATATGGGTGCGCCGGACGTCAAGCGTCGTGGCCACAACGGCGCGCTGTTGGTGAAGGTCGCGGTCCAGGTGCCCACGCGCCTCTCGGATCGCGAGCGCGAGGCCATCGAGGCCCTGCGCGACGCCGACACGCGCGACTATCGCGAGAAGGTGAACCGCTTCCGCGCTAAAATCTAGTGACGATGTCAGATGAGCGGCCGATCGCCCCTATGCACGATCGGCCGCTTTCATAGATGCCCCGCATGCCGGGCGAAGGGAAAAGACGGGTGATCCGGATGTCTCAAGAAGGACGCGACAAGCCGCTGTACATGATCAGCGTCGCCGCCGAGCTGACGGGCATGCACCCGCAGACCCTGCGCGTCTACGAGTCGAAGGGCCTGGTGAACCCCAAGCGCTCGGGTGGCAACACCCGTCTGTACTCCCAAAGCGATATCGAGCGCCTCGAGCTCATCAACCAACTCACCGATGAGGGCATCAACCTCGCCGGCGTGGTGCGCATCCTCGATATGAAAGAGCGGGCGGAAGAGCGCGAGCGCGAGAACGAGAGGCTGCGCGAGCAACTTCGCCGCGCGCAGGACGAGCTCCATGAGCTCAAGATGCAAAAACGCATCACGGCTCTGGCCCCGCGCGACGGCTCGGCAGATCCGCAGCAGGTCCTTCGAGGGCTGCTCGGAGGTGGCGGCCTGTAGGGTCCGGATGACGCGAGGGGTCCGCGACGCCCTCGCCTTCAGGCGATCGGTCGGCTTATCGGGTCGCCGTCCTATGCGATGCGGGCGCATTCGAGCGCGTGTCGATCGATCATCGCCTTGGCCACGCCGAATCGCGTGATGCTGCAAGATGCGGCGTAATTCGCCTTTCTAATGGCGACGTGCAGCTCGTTCCCGTCGAGCAGGCACGCGGCCAGAGCGCTGATGAACGCGTCGCCGGCCCCGGTGGTGTCGACCGCCGTGTTGGGTACCGCATCGAAGTGCTCGGTGCCTTCCTCGTTGAACAGGGTGCAACCCTGCTCGCCTTGAGTGACGATGACCGCCCCCGCCCCGCGATCCATAAACGCCTTGCAGCTCTTCTCCATGTCTTCTCCCGGAGAGGCGATGACCGCAAGCTCGCGTTCGCTGAGGACGAGGAGGTCGACGTTCGAGAGGATTCCTGAAGGGATGGATTCGCAGACCGTGGGCCTGAAGATCGTCAGAGCGTCATGGCTTTTGGCGATTCCGAACGCCGCCTCGATGGCATCCAGGGGAACCTCCGATTGGGCGATGCAGCAGCACGCCCCATCGAACAGCGCCTCACGTGAGGATATGCCCTCGGCATGCAGGCATGCGTTGGCGCCGGACAGGACGGAGACGATGGACTCGCCCTCGGGATTTCCGAAGATGTAGGCACGCCCGGTCTCTGCGCCGTGTTGCCGGTAGACGCCCGAGGTGTCGACCCCCCAGTCCTCGAGCAGCCGGTATGCGGTGTCTGAAGAGGCATCGGATCCCACGCATCCGATGAGGGAGACCTTGTGGCCGAACTTCGCGATTCCTATCGCCTGATTCGCGCCCTTCCCGCCCAGATAGGTGTAAGAGCGCTCAGCCGTGATGGTCGACCCCCATGAGGGTAGGGCGTCTACAGAGAGGCGCGTGTCCATGTTCACGCTGCCCACCACCACGACGCGCTTCGCCTTGGATTGGGGCGGCCTGCCGAGGGAATTGACGTTGTCGAGACGGAAGTCGTTATCGAAGCGAGGGGGCTCATCGACGCCCTCCACCCGCTGCAGCAGGGTCTCGCAAATCAGCTGGCCAAACTCGAAGTTGTGCAGGGTGCAGGTGGAGATCGACCCGTCCGATTCATCGACCCATGAGCTTCCGACGTCGTTTCTCAAAGATACGAGCGAGTAGTCTTCGGGAGAGTGGTAATGGATGCGCTCGAGGCGGGCGTGGAGAGCCTGAGCGATGTAGTAGTGGGAGCAGACCACGCCGGTCACCTCGCCGCGGCCGATCTTGTCCAGCAGCGCATCAGAGGGGCCATGGAACAGCGAGCCCTCATCGAAAGCCGCGCCGTGCTCGAAGAGGCAGCGCTTGAATCCGCTGATGAAACCCGGCGTCCTGCGGCCCTCCATGGCGAGACATGCGACGCGTGTGTGTCCGGCAGAGAGAAGCTTCGAGGTGATGGCGTATGAGGCGGCCTCGTAGGGCAGCAGGAGCGACCGATCCCCGCCATTGGGTCCTATGGTTATGACATGGGTGTCCGCCGAGGTGAGGTCAGGGAGGGCATCGAGGCTGTCGGCAGAGACCGGCTCCCAGAGTATTCCTACGGCGCCGCTGTTCCTAAGCGCCATGAGGTTCTTGCGCTCTTGCTCGAGGCTGGAGTAGCTGTTATAGACGAGCGTCGAGTAGCCGCGCGACTGCGCCACGCGCAAGATTCCGTCGAGAGTCGAGTCGAGGGAGATGGGGGATCGGAAGCAAACGCCCAAAAGCCAGTTGCGAGAGGCACGGGACTTGGCATGAGGGACGTAGTGGAACTCGCGAACGATCTTCTGGACGCGCTCTCGCGTCTGCTGGCTGATGCTTTCGTCTTTATGGTTGATGACCTTGGAGACGGTGGAAGGTGAGACTCCTGCGAGTCTTGCGATGTCATTTATGTCCATTCGGATTCCTCATATCGCATTCCTAGATACGCTCATTTGTACCTCCCATCGCATGGTCGTTCAATTTTCGGCCGTTCGGTGGCGAAAAACATCCGTTTGCCGATGGGCTATACCCCCTGAAATGCAGACCGATATGATTTTTTTGCTAGGAAATTATATTCGGAAATTATTTTCTTAGCGATAGGGATACCTGATGGTGTTTGGAGGGGGAGAAATGACCAAGAAGCCGTCATTCATGGACGATCTCAAAGCCCAATTCTCAACGAAGTCCCTGGTTCTGGTCCCGATCGCCGTCGGCTTGAACCTGATCGGCGGAACGCTTTGCTCAGTCCTGAAGCTCCCGCTGTTCCTTGACACGGTGGGCACCTTCATCGTCGCGACGCTGTCCGGTCCCTGGGTTTCCGCTTTGACCGGCCTTCTGACCAACGTCTTCTTGGCGTTCGTTGCCAATCCCGTGTACCTGCCCTATGCGATCGTGAGCATCTTGGTCGGCCTGACCGCAGGCTATATGGCCAAGGCCGGCCTGTTCAACAAGGTGTGGGGCGTCGTCCTCGTTTGGCTCGTCTGCTCCTTCGTCAACTCGGTGTCGGCGTCGCTCATCACCACCTTCGTGTTTGGTGGCGCGACGGGCGCGAACGGAACGTCCGTCCTCACCGCGGCCCTGCTGGTTGCCATGCAGGACGTCCTGCTCTCCGTGCTCTCCTCCGCGTTCATCGAGAACCTGATCGACAAGGGCATCACCGTGCTTATCGCCTACATGATCTACCGCAAGATTCCCCGTCGCTTCGTGAGCCAGTATGCCTCTGATGCCATAGACAGCGGCTCTGCCGCCTCGGATGACGAGGTGCTTGACGAAGAAGAGGTGCTTGACGAGGAACGCTAGGACGTGGCTCGTTGGGATGGAAGCCGGACTAGGGGAGGAATGATGGCCGATTTGATTGAAGAGAGGGGCGACAGCGCTTTTGAGCGTTGGCTGCGCGGCCTGAATCCAGGGACCAAGCTCGCCTTTGTCCTATTGACCGGATTCGCGTGCATGGTGTCCCCGGGATCGATCCTTGGCGCCGTCCTGATCATTCTTCTCTTCGCGATCGCGGCGGCAGCCCGTTCCTTGGGGCCGTTCGCCCGCCTCATGTTTGGATTCGGTATTCCCATCACCGTCATGCTCCTGTTCATCCAGGGGCTGTATAGCCCGGCGAACGAGACCATCATCTTCGATTTCGGTTTTGCGAAGATGGGCCTCGAAGGGGTTCTCAGCGCCTGCAAGACGGTGACGACCCTTCTGGTCTTTCTGGGCGGTTTCACCCATATGAACCGCACCACCAAGCCGAGCGAGCTCGTCGCCGCGCTGACCGAGCGCGGGCTCCCGCCCAAGGCCGGGTATCTCGTCTTGGCGAGTCTCAACGTCGTTCCGCAGATGAAGCGCAGGATGAGCACAATCCAAGAGGCGCAGATCGCGCGTGGCCTGGATATCGAGGGCGGCGCCCTGTCCCGCGTTCGCGCCATGGTCCCCCTCCTCGGGCCGGTCGTCATGTCATCGCTCACGGATGCCGAGGAGCGCAGCATGACGCTCGAGACCCACGGGTTCCACCTCAACGATGTTCGCCATACAACCTATGTGGAGGTCAAGCACTCATCCGGTGACACTCCCGTGGTGGCGTTCGCGTCCGTACTGTTCCTCCTCGCCACGGCGGCCCGCATTGCGTCCGTCGTGGGCGTGCTCGGCCTGTAAGGGGGCGCGACCATGTCCAACAGTTCCCTTGTGGTCAAAGACTTCTCCTTCAAGTACCAGGAGTCGAAGCGCTATTCCCTGCGCCATATCAGCTTCGAGGCCAAGAAGGGCGATTTTGTCTGCATCATCGGCGAGAACGGATCCGGCAAATCGACCCTGTGTAACGCCCTTGTGGGGCTCATCCCCCATCACTTCCGCGGCAAGGCCCACGGAGGCGTGTGGGTGAATGGAATCTCCAATCAGGACCGCACGATCTCGGAGATCTCTTGCGAGGTCGGGTTCGTGTTCCAGAACCCGTTCAATCAGCTCTCCTACACGGCGGACACGGTTGCGGAGGAGCTGGCATACGGCCTGTGCAACCGAGGCGTCCCCCGCGACGAGATGGTGGAGCGCGTGAAGAAGATCGCCCGCGCCATCCATCTGGAGGACCTGCTCGATCGCAATCCACTCGAGCTGTCGGGCGGGCAGGTGCAGCGCGTGGCCCTCGGTTCGACGCTCATCCTCGATCCCGAGATCCTCGTCTTGGATGAATGCACCACCCAGCTCGACCCCTTGGGAAGCGAGGAGATCTTCGACATCGTGAAGCAACTCAACCGCGAGGGCATGACCGTGATCATGGTCGACCACGACATGGAGCGCGTTGCCCGGTGCGCCGATGCGGTCCTGGTTTTGGAGGACGGCAATCAGGTCGCCTGGGGATCCCCCCTCGAGGTCTTCGGCAGGGACGATCTTGAGGAGCACGGAGCGGATGTTCCCGATTACGTGCGCATTACCCGTCGGCTCGCCAGTGAGGGACTTTCCGCCGGGCCGGTGGAGCTGATGGAGGACGCGACGGTTGCGAGGGTGAAGGAGGCGCTTGCACGATGAGGATCGATATCTCGGGCCTGGTCTTCGAGTATCCGTCTGGACCCCGTGCCCTCGATGGCGTCGATCTCGTGCTCGAGGGCACGGATCCGGTGGCCATCGTGGGCCAGAATGGGGCCGGAAAGACCACGCTGGTCAAGCATCTCAACGGCATCCTCCGGCCCACCGCGGGGTCGGTCTCCGTCGATGGCGTGGACATAGAGGACCGTACGACGGCCCAGTGGTCTGCGTACGTCGGCTATGTATTCCAAAATCCCGACAACCAGCTGTTCCTTGAGAGCGTGAGGAGCGAGTTCGAGTTCGGCCCCAAGCAGCTCGGGGTTCCCGACGATGAGATCCAGCGCCGCCTGGAGTGGGTCGCTGAGCTGACGGGGATGTCGGACAAACTCGATCGCCATCCCGCCGACCTGTCGCCGACCGAGAAGAAGTTCTGCGCCATGGGGACCGTCATCATGATGGATCCCGATGTGGTCATCTTCGACGAGCCGACCTGCGGCCAGGACCTGAAAGGGGTCGCGCGTCTCGCGCGCGTCATCGACGAGCTCCGCCGTTTGGGCAAGCTCTGCATCACCATCTCTCACGACACGAAGTTCGTGACTCGTTATTTCCCCCGCACGGTCGTCATGTGCCAGGGAAAGGTCTTGACGCAGGGGTCCACCCAAGAGGTGTTCGAGCGGGTCGACCTTCTTCGTCAGTCTTTCGTTATCCCGCCGCCCGTCGCGCGCGTCGCGAGGGAGGCAGGTATAGAACGCGCCGTCTTCGATGTCGACGCGCTCATAGAGGCAGTTATCCAAGAAAAAGGGAAAGGCAACTAGCATGATTGTTCAGATCTACGGAATCCGCACGGTCGAGGATGCGCGCATGGTCGTCGACTTTGGCGCCGAGCACATTGGCGTCTCCTACGGCAAGATCATGCGCACCCCTGGCCAGCTCACCTGCGAGCAGGCCAAGGAGATCTTCGAGGGCGTCCAGCCGGAGGCCGTCCGCATCGGCCTGACCATCGCCACGGACATCGACGAGATCTCTGAGAACCTCGAGGCTGCCATGCCCGACGTCCTGCATCTCTCCGGCGACATCGACGGCATCTCCCCTGAGCAGGTCGCCGAGCTCAAGGGCCGCTTCCCCGGCCTCAAGATCATGCAGGCCATTCCGGTCCTGGCCGGAGTGCCGCTCGAGGAGCAGAAGGTCCTCGATTACGTCCGCGCCTACGAGCCGGTCTCCGACTTCTTCCTCATCGACACCAAGGCCGCGAGCGCCGACGACATCGGCGCCACCGGTCTGACCCATGATCGCTCCATCGACCGCGCGATCATCGAGTCCACGGACGTCCCCTGCATCATCGCCGGCGGTCTGGATGAGTTCAACGTCGTCGAGGCCATCCACGAGACCCATCCCTATGGCGTCGACTCCTTCACTCGCACCAACTATGATGACGAGCGCGCCGACACCCTCAAGTGCAAGGACCCCGTGAAGTGCGAGGCCTTCACGAAGGCGGCCAAGAATGCCTAAGGTCGTCGTCGCGGGTGACGCCAACGTGGACATCGTCGTCCACTACCCTCGCTTCCTCGATGAGGAGCGCAAGAGGGTGAGCTGGCCCAATCCAGAGGTCTTCGGTGGCGGAACCTCCTCCAATACGGCTTCGGCCCTCGCGAAGCTCGGTGTGGACACCCTCTTCGTTGGCTCCGTGGGAAACGACAACTACGGTCGTTTCGTTTGCGAGGACTTCGAGCGCGTCGGCGTCGACACCAGCGGCCTCATCGTCGATGAAGCCCTCAACACCATCGGGGTCTTCGCTTTCGTCGACGAGGCCGGCGAGCGCTACCTGTGGGGATGGCCTCGTGTCGACCAGTCCTTCAAGTTCATCGATGAGGACAAGGTCGACTTCGATGCGGTCAGGTCCGCTGACTGGATCCATACCTCCGGTATGGCCCTCACATATGACACGAGCTCGCGCTCCACGATCACGAAGATGTTCCACGAGGCCCGTGCCGCGGGTGTGAAGACGTCCCTGGACCTGAACCTCCGCGTCGACGATGGCGTTCTCAACGCCGATTTCGCCGAGGCGCTCGATGCGATCATGGGCGATGTCGACTATGTCCTCGGATCGGGTCCCGACGAGTTCGCGTACCTGGGATCGGGATCTTGGCTCGAGAACGCTCGCGACCTGGCTGCCAAGGGGCATGTCGTGGTGGTGCGAGACGGGGCCAACGGATCCACGATCATCAGCGAGGAGGGCTCGTTGAGCGTTCCGGCGTTCCGAGTCGAGGTCGAGGACACGGTCGGAGCCGGTGATGTCTTCAATGCCGGCTTCATCAGCGCGGTTCTCGAGGGAGTCGATTTCCGAGAGGCCCTGATCCGTGGAAACGCAGTCTCGGGCTACACCGTCGCGCGCAAGGGAGCGCGCGACACCCCGAACAGGGACCAGCTGGAAGACTTCATTAAAAGCTTTTCGTAAGTGGGAGGAATAGACATGGAGAAGAAGAAGGTCATTCTCGATTGCGACCCCGGCCATGATGATGCCTTCGCGATGATGCTCGCCGTGCAGCATCTCGATGTGCTCGGCATCACCACGATCGGTGGCAACTGCACGCTCGAGAACGTCACCAACAACGCCATCAAGGTCCTTGAGGTTTTGGGCAAGGCTGACGAAATCGGCGTATATCCCGGCCATAGCTGCCCCATGACCGTGCCTTTGGTCACCGCTCCGCAGTTCCATGGCGAGACGGGTCTGGATGGTCCGGTCTTCCCGCCGCTCGCCCACGAGCCCCGCTCCCAGCACGCCGTTGATTTCATCGTCGACACGGTGATGGCCAACGATGATGTCACCATCATCGCAACGGGCCCCCTGACCAACGTCGCCGCCGCCCTCAACCGCAAGCCCGAGATCGCGGAGCGTGTTGCGGAGATCTGCATCATGGGCGGATCCGTCACGTTTGGCAACTGGACCCCTGCGGCCGAGTTCAACATCTACGTCGATCCCGAGGCGGCCTATCGCGTCTTCAACTGCGGCGCCCACGTCAAGATGACCGGCATCAACCTGACGCGCCAGTGCTGCATCGGCGTCGAGCATATGGAGCACTTCCGCAAGATCGGCACCAAGGCAGCTAATCTCGCCGCCGACCTCACCGAGTTCTTCATCGACCAGAACGTCAAGTGCGACGAGCCCCCCATCGCCTGCATGCACGACGCCTGCGCGGTGGCGTGGATCATCGCTCCTGAGCTGGTCAAGGCCGCTCCCATGCACATCGATGTCGAGCTGCATGGCTCCCTCACGCGCGGCATGACGGTTTGCGACTATCGCCACCTGCGCGGCGTCGATCCCAAGGTGGATATCGAGCGCGAGGCCCAGATGGCATATCGCGATGACATAGTGCCCAACGCCGAGGGCGCGCTCGAGCTCGACTTCCCCGGGTTCATGGAGCTGCTGTACAAGACGCTGGAGAACTACGCGTAATGGCAACGCGCGACCTTGTGATGCCAGTGGCGCCGGCAGGGGAGTCGGCGCCGCCCTGGCGGATCGTGTTGTGGGACTTCGATGGCACGCTCGCCGACACGAGCGGGGATGTCTGGGCTTCCGTGGGATATGCGGCTCAGAAGTTTGGTTCCGAGCTTCCCGTGGAGTTCACCGAGGTGGGCAGCAATCTGGCGCTGCCCATGGTCCAGATCATGTCGTCGCTGTCCCCGGCGCTCGGGGCGGAGCAGCTCGAGGAGTTCGATGCGGCGGTCACATTGCATTACCGCACGTTGAGCTCCCATGCCCTGACCGAGTTCTTCCCCGGCATCGAGTCATTGTTGAAGTCGTTGTCGGAAACGGGCGTTCGCCATTGGATCGTGACGAACAAGCCCCAAGGGGCCCTTGACAGGCTGCTCGCCATCAAGGGTTGGACCGATTTGTTCGACGGGCGCGTCAGCCCGGATTCAGCGGGCGAGGCGATCGAGCTCTCCAAGGAGCAGATGATCGACATCGTCCTCAACAAGGTCGGCGTCCCTCCACGCGAGTGCGTCATGATCGGCGACTCCTGGGGGGATGTCATGGCCGCGAGGAATCGTGGCACTGCAAGCATCGCCGTCACGTATGGCGATGGCGATGTGGAGCGGCTGCTCGCCTGCTCGCCCGACAACGTTGCCAACGATGTCGAGGAGCTTAGCGGGCTGTTGCTGAGGGGGTAGGTTATGCTTAACGATTTTGATATTCAGATCTCGACCCGCTTCGTCTTCGGCCACGACGCCGAGAAGCGCGTTGGCGAGGAGGCTCGCGCCCTGGGGGCGAAGAAGGTCCTCGTTCATTACGACGGCGGCGACTACCTGGAGGCGAGTGGCCTTCTCGATACCGTGAGGGGATCGCTCGAGTCCGCTGGCATCTCGTTCATCGAGTTGGGCGGCGTGCTGCCCAATCCCCGCCTGTCGCTGGTGCGTAGGGGCATCGATCTTTGCCGCTCGGAAGGTGTTGAGGCGATTGTGGCCATAGGTGGGGGAAGCTCGATCGACTCCGCCAAGGCGATCGGCCTCGGTGCCGCCTCCGAATCCGATGTCTGGGACTTCTTCACCGGCAAGGCTGTTCCGAGCAGGACCCTTCCGGTCCTCGCGGTGCTCACGTGCCCCGCGGCGGGTAGCGAGTCGAGCCAGGTCGTGGTGATCAACAACGATGAGGAGCATGCAAAGCTCCTGGTGAGCGATCCGGTGGTTCGCCCCGCCGTCGCCATCATGAATCCGGAGCTCTCCGCGACGCTTCCGCCGCGACAGACGGCTTGCGGTCTGGTCGATATGTTCTGCCATGTGTGCGAGCGCTATTTCACCGACGATGCCGATTTCGGTGTCCTCGATTGCATGAGCGAGGGGGTCTTGAGGAGCATCGTCAACATCGCTCCCGGCCTCATGGAGAGCCCCGCGGACTACGCCCTGCGTTCTGAGGCGATGTGGATCGCCACGATCGCTCAGAACAACTCGCTCGGCATGGGGCGCAACCAGGATTGGTCCACGCACGTGCTCTCCAATGAGCTCAGCGCTCTCTACGACAGTCCCCATGGCATGACCATATCCGCGGTCATGGGCTCTTGGATGCGCTACGTCTACCGTGAGAACCCCCGTCGTTTCGCCCGGTATGCCCGCGAGGTCTTCGGGATCAGGGATGAATCGATGGACGTCGAGGCCCTCGCGCTCGCCGGCATCGAGGCGACCGAGGACTTCTTCCGCTCCTTGAGCATGCCCGTCTCCTTGGTGGAGCTCGGGGTCGGTGCCGACGGGATCGAGGACATGCTGGACGCCATCGAGTTCTTCGGCGACGACAACGCCATCGGCTCGGTCAAGCGTCTGACTCGGGAGGATTGCGATCGCATCTTCCATATGGCCGCCGAGTGATGCGAGGGGTCTGCTCATGAAGATTCTCAATATCGGATCCTTGAACATCGACTACGTCTATGACGTTGAAGATTTTGTCTGCAAGGGGCAGACGATCTCGTCAAGTGGTCAGAGCGTCTTCGCCGGGGGCAAGGGACTCAACCAGTCCATCGCCCTTGGCCGTGCCGGTGCGACGGTCTACCATGCCGGCAGGGTGGGGCTCGAGGGCTCCTTCCTCAAGAGGATGCTGGCCGAATCCGGGGTGAACGTCGATTTCGTTCGAGAGGTCGACGGATGCCCGAGCGGACACGCCATCATCCAGCGGGATCATGAGGGCGATAACTGCATCGTCCTGTTCGGCGGCGCCAACCATCGTGTCGACGAGGCATTCATCGACGAGGTCCTTGCGGGCTTTGGCGAGGGGGACTGGCTGCTTCTCCAAAACGAGACGAGCTCGGTCGGGTATGCGATCGAGGCGGCGAAGCGCAAGGGGATGTGGGTTGTGCTCAATCCGTCCCCCATGAACGAGTCCCTGCTCTCGTGCCCGCTGGATCAGATCGACTGCTTCATCCTCAACGAGGGCGAGGCATCCCAGATCTCGGGCTGCGAGGGCACCCATGATGAGCTGCTTGACGCCGTTCACGAGCGCTTCCCCAAGGCCCAGGTTGTTCTGACCGTGGGGTCTGAGGGATCCCTTTGCCGCTGCGGAGACGAGGTCGTCAGGTGCCCTGCCCTCAAGGTCGAGGTCGCCGACACCACAGCGGCGGGAGACACCTTCGCGGGATATTACTTGGCGGAGCTGGCCACCGGATCGTCGCCCTCTCGGGCACTCAAGGTCGCCTCGGTCGCATCCGCCATCGCGGTCTCGCGTGAAGGGGCCGCACCCTCGATTCCTCAGCGCAACGAAGTGGAGGCATGCCTTCTTTTGCGCTAGGCGAAGGGTTTTCGCCAACCCGCTCGCCGCTGTTCGGCGGCCTGCGGGATCAGATTAGTCGAATTCGGCCTTGATGTGGGGTGACAGACAGGTCGTTCGAGATAGCACTGTTGTTTGTATCTGAATAGAAAGGGAGACCAATGTCAGACACAACGATTGAAAAGCAGAACGGTGTTCCCGTTCCTGAGGAGGGAACGGAGGAATGGCTGAGGCTTAACAAGATGGCCAAGGTCGCCGTCCCCATCGTTCTCGCCATCTTCACGCTCGGCGTTCTCATGCAGCAGGCCTTCGGCATGATCTACGTCAACATCGGTGAGCAGCTTGGCCAGCCCGGCCTTGCCCCGCTCATCACCTCGATCCCGGGCATCGTTCTGGGCATCGTCTGCGTCGTCTACGGATCGCTTGGCGACTTCCTGTCCCTGCGCAAGATGATCGTCCTGGGCACGGTCGTCTTCGTCGCCGGATCCGTCCTCGGCCTCTTCGGCAACCTGAGCATCTGGATCGTCATCGCCGCGCGCGTGATCCAGTCCGCTGGTTGGCAGGTCTCCGGCTCGATCTTCCTCGTGCTGGTTTCCAAGTACATCGCCAAGAAGGACCGCGTCATCTGGTACGGCATCTTCGTTGCGGTTTTCCGCTTCGCTGCCGCCCTGGGCGTCTTCCTGGCCGGCTACATGACCCTCATCGACTGGCGCATCCTGTTCGGCGTCGGCATCGTCGCCGCTCCGCTCATCCCGTTCCTCTCCAAGAACCTTCCCGATGAGCATGCCGCAGGCGCCACCATCGACGGTGTCGGCTTCACCCTCATCGGTCTGTTCGCCGCTTCCGTCACCATGTACTTCACCGACATGTCGACCTTCTGGCTCGTGTCCTGCTTCGTGACGCTCGCTGCGTTCGTCGTGTACATCAATAAGGCGAAGAACCCCTTCATCACCCCGAAGATGCTCACCAACCCGGCATTCGCCCTCACCATGACGGTCATCTTCGTCGGCTACTTCTTCAGCTACACCCTGAATGCCGGCATCAACAACATCGGCATGAATGTCTTCGGCCTCGACTCCGCCCAGGTTTCCAACCTGCTTGTGTGGTCCATCATCCTGGCCGCCATCATGGGCTTCGTCGCTGGCCCCATCATCCGCAAGATCGGGCGCAAGGCCTCCGTCATCCTCGCCCTCGCCTGCATGGGCGGCGGCCTGATCCTGGTTGCCTTCTGCATTCCCATGGGTCAGGTCTGGGCGCTCGCGGTTGCCCCGTGCGTCTACTATTTCGGCACCTCGTTCTTCTATCAGCCCATCGTCGACACCGCCACGCTGACCGTCTCCGCCGAGGAGTCCGGCCGTGCGCTTGGCTTCAACGATCTGATCCAGGCCATCACCGGCTCCGTGGGCGTTGCCCTCTTCGGCCAGCTCATGGCTAACGGCGCCATGGGCGATGGCAGCATCGTCGGGACCGCTTCTGGTTTGGCCTCCACGTACGCCAACGTCTTCTTGATCGGTGGCGTCATCGTTCTGGGTGCCATGGTGCTCTTCATCGTTTCCATGAAGCTCATCTACAGCCGTTCACGCGCCGCTGAGGACGAGGCCTAATCGGGATTCGATGACCTCCTTGCCTCTTCGGCCCATCGCTCTCCTTGATTGGGCGGGCGTGGGGCCGGGCGATAAAGAAGCCCCCCCTTTTCTGGCCGCCCACCGCTTTGCGGTGGGCGGTTTTTTGTAGACAGGTGGCGTCTCTTCGAACAGAGCGCCCTCTGCGACGCTTCCGTGTCCCAACGTTGGATCGAAAGTCGCGGCATCGTCATGGGGCAGCTGGTCGAACGCAGCGGTGGGCGAAATCGACGCGGTCATCTTCGCATTCATGGCGCGGTGCGAACCGCAGTGCGATGTAGACTAGTCAGGAGGATGGTTCTCATCAGAGGGGAAGACGGGCATGAATACGAGGCAGCGAAGGCTTCTTGAGGAGATGCTTCACTTGGGGCATCCGGAAACGCTTGCCTACTTCGCGCAGAAGCTCGGGTGCTCCACCAAAACGGTGACGCAGGACACCAAAGCGCTCAACGCGTTGCTCGCCTCCCAGGACCTCGAGACGAAGATTGAGTCGAAGCGTGGAACCGGTATCGTGCTCAGGAGAGCCAGCTCGGACGGCAGCCGGCTCACGGAGTTCCTCGAGCTCGATGAAGGCTCATCGATGACGAGCATAGAACGGTTCTATCGTGGGATGCTGTTCATCTCCACGGTCAGGCCTGATGGCTGCACCGATGCCGAGCTCGCCCGTCACCTTTTCACGAATGCTCGGCAGATCAAAGTCGAGATCGCCCATTGGAACGATCTGCTCGCGCTTTTCGGTCAGAAGGTCGTGCGCCGGCGTGGCCTGTTGCTGCTGACGGGGGAGGAAGCCGGGCTGCGTGCGGCGATCATGTACTACTTCTATTTGTTTTCGCCGGCATATCAACGCAAGATTTTTGAAATGGAGGTGGATGGCTGCATTTGGGATGCTGTTAAAAAGTTCTCAGATGCGGCCTCCCCGGATGGATCGGCTGTGCTTGCACTCAATGCGGAGCACTGTGTTGGGTATTATCTTGCCTTCGTTCTGCTTCGCCTGCGCTCCGGCCATTCCATCGGGGGTGGTGCTCGATTATCCAAGATGGATGTGTCGTCCGGTATCGTGCGGTCGTTCCGTAGGCACATTGCGCCGTTGTTTGGTGAATTCGCCGAGGGAGAGAAGGAGATCGACTACGCGTTGGCGATGTTCGCCGTCAATTCCATGACCTTGGGCGAGGCTTCTCAACTTGAGTTGTCTGAGCGGCCGAAGCATCTTTTCTATGTGGTGCGTTCGGCGATAGAGGAGCTCCTCGGCTTCTCGATGCCCTTGGAGATGTGCACGGGCCTCGAGCGACTGGTATGTCAGGCGCACGCTCGCGCCACGAACTGCTTTCCGGTCGCCGTGCGCAATGTCACCCCGATGAAGAGGGTGAACCTCTCTTGGTTTCTTCGCCTCGAGCGCGCGCTGCGCCATACGGCGGGAATAGGCATGGACGAGCTTTTGACGGATGATCTCGTTCGCATCGCGATGCTCACCCATACGCTGTGGGATGCGTCCACGCGGCGCGTCAGGCGCGCCGTCTTGGTTTCAGATGCCAGCTTCGAGCAGGCGGTCTATGCCAAGGCCAGGCTGAACTCGAATTTGGCGTTCATGCAGGTCGTTGAATGCATGACGAGCGCGGAATTGATGGGGAGGGAGCGCGCAGCGGAGCTATCGGATATCGACTTCGTCATCTCGCTGTCCGCGCTCGAGACCGCTCTTCCGCTCTGCCGTGTCTCGGATGCTGTGGACGATGACGACCTCGTGGATGTCGCATCGTTCGCGTTGACCGTTCCGGTATCCAAGGAGTTGGTGGAGTTGCCGCTCGATTTCGGGCGGTTGGAATGCAACTCGCTGACGGTTCTCGCCGATGCGCTGTTCTGGGACGTGTTGAATGCGGGCGTCGTGCGCGGCGGGAACCGGAGTTTCAAGGAGCAGTGCCAAGACAACTTCGCGATGTCGGCAGATGTGGCCTCTTCGGCGATCGTGATGCGCGAGGTCGAGCGCACCTGTGTTCGAATCTACGAGACTCCCCGGCTCAACGCGGTGCAACCGATTCCCTGCGTGGCGTTGCTCTTGGTTCGCGAGGACGGGCCTGTTTCCCTCGAGGATGCCGTGGCAGGTTTCTCGGCGTGCCTCAAGAACCTCTCGTTCAGCCAACGCTCTTACTCACTGCCATTTGAATTGATGAATAGTGACTAAAAACTTCTGTTATTACAGATATTATTTTAAGTTTTCTGACATATTGTTTGAGAAATACCGAGTAGTGTAATCGAATAGTATATTTTTCTAATATATCTTCCTTAACTAGGGAAGATAATGAGCGCCTTGCAAGCATGGCTCTATGCCAAAGTCTAGACAGGTCGGAAACGTGCCCCAAATGGGGTCCTGTGGCTTTGGTGGTGACGGATGGCGCTCGGGCGTGCGGAACATGAGATTGATTGGAGACTCTCCGTTGCGTTGATCTCGTTGGCGCAGTTCACCGTCTCTTGCGACAACTCGATAATCGCCCTGGCGGCCCGTCTCGTCGCCGAGAATTATGGCGGTGGGATCGCGGACATCCAGCTCATCAACATGGCCTACGGACTCGTGGCCGGCATCTTCATGATCACGGGAAGCTTCATCGGCTCCCGCATCGGTTGGCGGAGGAATTTCGCCATGGGGTGTGGATTGGCGGCGCTTGGCGAGCTGGTTGCGGCGTTCGCGCCGAGCCTGGCCGTCTTCATCGCCCTTGGTCGCGGTCTGGTGGGCGTCGGGGCGAGCTTCGTCATCTCGTCGGTGCTGGGGTCGATTCCGGTCATGTATGCCGGGAAGCGCAGGGAGTTCGCGTTCGGGTGCATCGCAGCCGCCGTGGGCGCTTCGGCTCTCGCCCCCCTTCTTTTGGGGATGGTCCTCGACGGCTGTGGTTATCAGGTGCTTCTTCTTGGTCTTGCGGCTTTGTTCGTCGTCATTCTCTGTTTCTCCCGCCTGCTTCCCGATCGTGCGGAATCCGGATCTCGTGCGTTTGAGTCTTTCGATGTCCCAGGGTTCGTCCTGTGCAGCCTCGGGCTCGGGTTTATCCTGTTCGGCTTCGCGTCGATTTCAACATGCGGTTTCGTTTATGCCTCCCCTCAGTCACCTGTATCGTTGTGGGGCTTCTCTCCGTCGATCCCTTGTGTGACGCTGGGGACGGCTTTGATGGCCGCAGCGGCGCGGTGCGAGTGGGCGCGCGAGTCGAGAGGCCTGCGCGTGCTGCTTCCGCGCTCGTTTTGGATGACGCGTGCGGCGAGGCGGTCGCTGTTCTCCGTGGGGTTTGGGTTCTTCGCAGTGGGGGCGGTCGCCGCCGTCGTCGTGCCCTTTTGCCAGATCGCGCTCAATGCGAGCGGGACGGAGACCGGGCTTGCGAGTGCGATGGCCGGCGCCGTCATGGCTGCGACGGGGCTTGTCGCGCCGCGCATCAAGTCCATGGACTCGCCTCGTGACGCCATGCGGTTCGGTTACCTGATGAGCGCGATCGGATTTGCCGTGATCTCGATCGGGTTCGGGGGAGGCCGGCTCAATGGCTGGATCTATCTCGGGCTCGCTGCGGTCGGCTTGGGCGTGGGAATGGTGAACGCGCGGGCGAACGCCGCGGTCGTGTTGGCGGTTGGGGAGCGGGATGCCGCCCAATCCGGCGGGATTCAGGGAACGGTCCGCGATCTCGCCCAGGCCCTCGCCGCCGCCCTCTTGGGCAGCGTGCTCGTGTTCTCGCTTGTTCTTTTGGGCAGGTTCGACGTGGGGAGGGCTCCCGCCCTGATTGGCCAAGTCGGGTTCGCTGGTGATCCCGCGATCGTAAGGGCTGTGGATCAGGCGGGCTTGGAAGGGCTCGAGCGCGAGGAGGCGATCGACGGATATCGCCGTGCGCGTGGCCATGCCGGCCAAATCGTGATGGGGGCCATGTCCGCATTTTCCCTCGCGTCCCTCTGCCTGACAGGTGGTTTGCCGGGAGTGGTCCATGCCTCGGAAGATGCTGTCGACGCCTCGGATCGATGTGGCGGCACGCAGGACGGCGCGCGGCAAGAGTAGATCCCCCCGCTCCATAAGGCGGGTGATCGTTGTCATGTCATTTAATGGAAAAGGAGAAGCATATGGCTAATGCGGTCCGGAAAGATTCGACGGCCGGTCAGGAGAAATTCTTGATCGTTCCCGTCCTGGTGCTCATGCTCGCGCAGATGGGCACATCGGGGGAGAACGGTGCCATGGCGATCGCGGCGGCGTCCCTCACCAAGCAGCTGGGTGCCTCGATGGCGGATATCCAGCTCGCCAACGTGATCTACCCCCTCGTCGCGGGTGCATCGATGGTGGCCGGCGGTATGCTCGGCATCATCATCGGATGGAAGAAGAACTTGCGCATAGGCCTCGCCCTCGCCTCCATCGGCGAGCTCATCGCCGCCTTCGCACCGAATATGTTCGTGTTCACCTGGGTCGGTCGCCTGATCGTCGGCGTCGGGGCGAGTCTGCTTGTCCCTTCCCTGCTTGGCATGGTGCCCACCGTCTACAAAAGCGTGAGGAATCGCGCGCTCGCCTTCGGATGCATCGGTGCGGCGATGGGTATCGCGAACGTGCTCCCATTGATCTTGGGTCTGGTCATGGACGCGGCGGGATTCCGCGTGACGTTCGGTCTCATCGGCGCATATTTCGGTCTCGTGCTCCTCGCTTCCTTCGGCATTCCGAAAACCGAGCAGTCAACGAGCGGCCTCAAGTTCGATTTCATCGGATCGGTGTTCGCGCTTGTCGGCTTGTTCCTGCTCCTGCTCGGCATCTCCCGTATCTCTGTTTGGGGCCTGATCGAGCCTATGCCCGAGGCTCCTTTCACCGTGATGGGCATCTCGCCGGCCCCCGTTCTCATCGTGCTCGGCCTCATCGTGCTCGCCGTCATGTTCTCGGTCGAGCGCAAGATCGAGGAGAAGAACGGTTGCGCCCTCATTCCCCGCTCTTTCTATGAGACCCCGCAGGTCCTTTCCGGGCTTGCCGGCTGCGCGGGCATCTTCGTGTTCAACGGCGCCATGACCATTCTCATGGTGCCCTATCTTCAGCTTGTCGCGGGATGGAACGCCCTGTCGACCGGACTGATCACCATCGCGTACGGCATCCCCATGTTCATCGCTGCGCTCGGCCAGCCCAAGCTCCTGCCTCAGCTGAACCCGAAGGTGGTGCTGAAAGCGGGCTACCTCATCACTGCGGTCGCCACGCTTGTCCTTTCCTTCTCTTTTGTGGAGACGGGCATCACCCCGCTCGTGTGGTTCGGAACCATGATCGCCGGTATCGGGTCCGGGCTCATGAGCGCGCAGGCGAGCAATGTCGTCGCCCTCGCGGTCAACGATCGCGACGCCGCCCAATCCGGCGGCGTCCAGGCCACGGCTCGAAACGTGTCCCAGGCGATCGCCATCGCCGGTCTTGGATCCGTTCTGCTGTTCGGCATTTCCGGCGGCGTCGTGGCCAGCGCCCAGGAGAGCGCCGTCCTTTCCCCCGCCGCCAAGGAATGGGTCGCCGACCAATCGTTCTCCCTTACGAGTGATGCAGGCCTCGTTGCCCGCACCGAGGATTCCGGCATGGACGATGCCGAGGTCGAGGAGCTGGTGAGCATCAATGCTCGCGAGCGTGTGGACAATGTTCGCATCGGCATGTATGTGACCGCGGTCGTGCTGCTGCTGCTTTCCCTTTCGACGCGCGGAGTTACGGTGACGGGAAAGGAGGGCTGACGGCATCTTGCGACATCGTCCTTGACGGTTACGAGTCAAGAGGCGCTTCAAATTGAGTTATAGACAGGAGTCACGATGAAAAAGATTTGGTTCAACGCCGATTTTGTCCCCATGGTTGCGGAGGATGCGACCTTTGAGGCGATGGTAACCGATGGTGGACGCATTGCCTTCACGGGTCCGCTGGAGTCAGCGCGCGCGTTTGCCCCCGAGGCCGAGGAGATCGACCTCAAGGGAAGGACGGTCATGCCCGGATTCATTGACGCTCATGGCCATTTCGGCATCACGAACAACGTCCTCGTCACTGCCGACCTCTCTCAATGCAGCTCCATCAACGAGATCAAGGAGGCCCTGAGGGCTTTCCTCGCGGAGCATCCGTGCGATTCCGACGGCGTGCTCGTGGGAATGAATTACGACCATAACAACTTGTCAGAGTATCGTCATCCCACCAAGTTCGATCTGGACGAGGTCTCTCGCGAGATCCCCATCGCGCTCATCCACGTTTCCTGCCACATGATGGCCGCCAACACCCCCATGCTCGAGCTGGCGGGCGTGAACGAGGACTCCGAGGATCCCGAGGGCGCGCGATACGCCCGCGTCGAGGGCACGCGCGAGCCGAACGGCTACATCGAGGAGACCGCGGCCATGCTTCCGGTCTACGGTGCCGCCCTTGCTCGCCTGAATTCGTCTTATGACGATCTGGTCGAGGGCATGCAGGACATCTACCTCTCCCGTGGCGTGACCACTTGCCAGGAGGGCGCCACCGACGAGCGCATGTGCCGCGAGTTCTCGCGCCTGGGGCAAGAGGGCAGGATGAAGATCGACCTGGTGATGTACCCCATGTCTTCCTATGACGTGGAGGGCATGCTGCGCGACTATGCCGATCTGGACACCGTGGAGTATCACGGCCACGTGCGCATCGGCGGCGTCAAGACGGTTCTGGACGGCTCCCCGCAGGGTCGCACGGCCTGGATGTCGGAGCCCTACGAGCCCGGCGAGGAGGGTGAGGGGTTCTGCTCCCACGGCTTTAAATCCGATGACGAGGTCTACGCCTTTGCCAAGATGGCGATCGACACCGGTCACGACTACCTCGCCCATGCCAACGGAGATGCGACCGCGGAGCAGATCATTCGCTGCTATACGCGCGCATATCAGGAGTCCGAGAATCCGAACAAGGGCGAGCTCCGTCCCGTGATGATCCACTGCCAGACCATGCGCCGAGATCAGTTCGAGCGCCTTGGCGACATCAACATGGTCGTCTCGATGTTCCCCTCGCATGTCTGGTATTGGGGCGACGCGCATCTCGCCAACTTCGGCCGGGAGCGCGGCATGCGCGTGTCGGCTGTCCGTGACGCCCGCGATTGCGGCCTGGTCTACACCTTCCATACGGATTGCCCGGTGCTGCTCCCGAACATGCTCGAGGCCGTCTGGTGCGCCGTCAACCGCGTCACCAAGAAGGGCGTCCAGCTTGCTGAGAGCCAGAAGGTCGGTGTATTCGACGCGCTGAAGGCCATCACGATCAACGGCGCGTTCCAGTACCATGAGGAGGAGAGCAAGGGAACCCTGGAGGTTGGAAAGCTCGCCGACCTCGTGGTGCTCGATTCCAACCCGCTGAAGGTCGATCCCATGAAGATCCGCGACATCAAGATCTTGGAAACGGTCAAGGAGGCCGAGACCGTTTGGTCCTGCTAGCCGGTCCGTTCTTGCTCGAGCGCTTCCACAGCTGCGAAGAGGGCCGTCCCGCATCATCTTGCGGGACGGCCCTCGTGGTTCAAATGGTTTTGGCGTGATGGATGGAGAGGTGGCAGGCTTCCTTGCCGCAAGGCATCGATCTGTCATGCTTTTTCGAATGGGGCGGGGGCAGGCCGCGTCCCGCGCCGTCACGCTCGGTGCCTCTCGTTGTGGTGCTGGGCGCGACGGCGATCATGATCGCGATGTCCATCTGCTGACATGCGAGTTCGAGATGGCTTCTTGGCAGATGAGCTGGGTGAATAGTGGTCATCGATCCGGATGCATCCATAGATAGGCTCAGATAATCTTATATATGTAGACTTAGATTCTGGTATAAATAGCCTCTCTAGCGGCAACAATAGCCTCGACTAAACGATGGCCGTCCCGCAGGACGACCGCTGGCGCCAAGGGCCCAGACCCCATGCGCCGGCAATCCCAAGAGAGGTGATGAAGATATGAGGATCGACAAGCTTGCCATGACCTCCCGCGAGGCGCTGCAGGCCGCGATCGGGATCGCCCAAGATGCCCGGGCGGGATCGGTGGAGCCCGTCCATCTGCTCGACGCGATGCTCGAGGGAGGGGAGAGGAACATCTCCGTCATCATCGAGCGGATCGGGGCGGATCCCCAGCAGCTCGCGCGTTCCACGCGCCAGGCCGTCGACACGGCGCCCAAGGTCAGCGGCGAGGCCCAGGTTGGCATATCCAACGAGCTCGCGCGCGTTCTGGAGGCGGCGGAGAAGTTCGCCTCCAAGATGGGCGACAGCTTCGTGGTGACGGAGCACATCCTGATGGCCCTCGCTGACGACAAGGGCCGCGCGGGGCAGATCCTCTCCGCGGCGGGCGTGATTCGCTCCCGCGTCGAGGAGGTCTACACCGAGCTCCGCGGCGACGACCGTGTGACGAGCGAGAACGACAAGACGCAGTTCGAAGCCCTCGAGCAGTATGGCCGCAACATCTGCGACCTAGCGCGTGCGGGCAAGCTCGATCCGGTCATCGGCCGCACCGAGGAGATAAGGCGCACGATCCAGGTCCTCAGCCGCCGCACCAAGAACAACCCGGTGCTCATCGGCGAACCCGGCGTCGGCAAGACGGCGATCGTGGAGGGGATCGCCCAGCGCATCGTCGCGGGCGACGTCCCCAGCACCCTGCGCGATCGCGACCTCATCGAGCTCGACATGAGCGCCCTCGTCGCCGGGGCCAAGTACCGCGGTGAGTTCGAGGACAGGCTCAAGGCGGTCCTCAAAGAGGTCGAGAAGTCCGATGGCCGCGTCATCCTCTTCATCGACGAGCTCCACACCATCGTGGGGGCCGGTGCGACCGAGGGCTCCATGGACGCCGGCAACATCCTCAAGCCGGCCCTCGCGCGCGGCGTGCTGCATGCGATCGGTGCGACGACGCTCGATGAGTACCGCAAGTACATAGAGAAGGATGCCGCGCTCGCCCGTCGCTTCCAGCAGGTCATGGTCAGCGAGCCGAGCGTCGAGGACACCATCTCCATCCTGCGCGGCCTCAAGGAGAAGTACGAGATCTTCCACGGCGTCCATATCGCCGACGCCGCGCTGGTGGCCGCCGCGGACCTCTCGAGCCGCTACATAGCCGACCGCTTCATGCCCGACAAGGCGATCGACCTGGTCGACGAGGCCGCGAGCAGGCTGCGCATGGAGCTCGACTCCATGCCCGTGGAGATCGACGCCATCACGCGCCAGCTCACCCAGATGCAGATTGAGGAGCAGGCTCTCATGAAGGAGATCGACGAGGCCTCCGCGGAGCGCCTCGAGGCCCTCCGCCAGGAGATCGCATCGGTCCAGGAGAAGCTCAGCATCGCCAAGGCGGGCTGGCTCAACCAGAAGAACGCGATCGACCGCGTGCAAGAGCTCAAGGGCAAGATCGAGGAGGCTCGGGGCGAGCTGGAGCGCACGACGCGCGACGGCGACTTCGAGCGCGCCGGAGAGCTGCGCTACTCGGTGATCCCCCAGCTCGAGCGCGACCGCGCGGAGGCGGAGGCCCAGCTCGAGGATCAGCGCTCCCAGGGCGAGGGGCTCAACGAGCAGGTGACCGCCGACGAGATCGCCGAGGTCGTGAGCGCGTGGACGGGCGTCCCGGTGTCCAAGATGATGCAGGGGGAGCTCGACAAGCTCAAGGCGCTCGAGGACGAGCTCCATCGTCGCGTGATCGGGCAGGACGAGGCCGTCGTCGCGGTGGCGTCGGCGGTGCGCCGGAGCCGCGCAGGGCTCTCGGACCCCGATCGTCCCATCGGCAGCTTCTTCTTCCTCGGGCCCACCGGCGTGGGAAAGACCGAGCTCGCCAAGGCGCTTGCCGAGTGCCTCTTCGACGACGAGCGCGCCCTCGTGCGCATCGACATGTCCGAGTACATGGAGAAGTTCAGCGTCCAGCGCCTCATCGGGGCCCCTCCGGGATACGTGGGTTACGACGAGGGCGGCCAGCTCACCGAGGCGGTGCGCCGCAGGCCCTACAGCGTGATCCTCCTCGACGAGATGGAGAAGGCGCACCCGGACGTCTTCAACGTGCTCCTGCAGGTCCTGGACGACGGTCGCCTGACCGATGGCCAGGGCCGTCAGGTCAGCTTCAAGAACACGATCGTCATCATGACCTCGAATGTGGGGTCCTCGGCGATTGCGGAATACGCCGGCAAGGATGAGCGCGAGATGCGCCGCGCGGTCGACGAGGCCATGAGCCATACCTTCAGGCCCGAGTTCCTCAACCGTATCGATGACATCGTGGTCTTCCATCCGCTCGGCATGGACGAGATCGAGAAGATCGTGGACATCCAACTCGCGGATGTGCGCAAGCGCCTTGCGCGCGAGCGCATGACCCTAGCGATCGAGCCGGCTGCCAAGCGGAAGCTGGCCGTGGGCGGACTCGACCCCGTCTTTGGCGCGCGCCCGCTCAAGCGCCTCATCCAGCGCGAGGTCGTCGACGCCATCGCCCGCGCCATCATCGATGGCCGCGTGCACGAGGGCGATACGGTCTCGGTCGGCGTCGATGAGGACGGCGCGTTCGTCATCGAGTAAGGGACTGCGTCGCATCTTGCCAGGTGCGATCTGCGCGGGGCGGTGCGTTTGGGCGCGCCGCCCCGCGCCTCGTTGTTCCCGCACGCGCCCTCCCCGAGGCGTCCAGGCGGTCTAGAATGGAAAACGGGCCCCTGAGGGCCCGTTGGATGACACCCGAGGAGGGCGGATGGTCAAGAGAAGCTCGCCGGAAGAGGTTCGTCGCGCGCTTGAGGAGAAGCTGCGCCGCGAGCGCAAAGAGCGCCCCCGTGACCCGTTCATCAGGGCCGAGAACGAGGATGACGACGGATACGATCCCTATTCGGATCGCCGTCCGGCCCCGGAGCCCCTGTTCGAGCGCAGCCCGTGGGGCTAGCGCCCGCGTGGGAGGGCCGGATTAGCGATCCGCCTCTTTCACCACGGCGACGTTGAGGACGAACGCCGCGACGCCGAGCGCGGCGACGGCGAGAGGGAGGATCGGGCCGCCGGCGCTCATGCCCAGCAGGGCGACCCCGGCGGCGCCGGCGACGGCCTCGGCAGCCGCGAGGGCGCGATGGGGTCCTATGCCGGAGGGCCGATTGGCGCCGCGGATCCCAAAGAAGGCGCACGCGAAGGTGAGGAGCGCCGCCAGCGCATGGAGCGCGGTCGCGGCGAGGGCGGGGATCTTGGTGACGAGGCCCTGGACATCGGGGCCGCCTGCGGCGAGGAACGCCATGACGACGGCGATGACGGACACGATCACCTGGGCGAAGCTGAGGAGCTTGAGCATCTTGCGGTTCTGTGACATGGATGACTCCTGTTTTCATGCGGACGAAGGGCGGGCATATCGGCCCGCGCCATGATGCCAACCATTATAGGGTCGACAGAGGTTCCGCGACGATCACGATTCCAAACAATATGGACGGACAGATGGCGCGCGTGTGCTAAACTCAATTAATGCATGCCTCCGTAGCTCAGGGGATAGAGCACCGCTCTCCTAAAGCGGGTGTCGACGGTTCGAATCCGCCCGGGGGCACCATTGTGAAGAACCAGGCCGAGGGCGAGATCGCCCTCGGCCTGTCTTCTTTT
>JAXDWR010000076.1:0-46154 GCA_034088265.1 Collinsella sp.
TAGCCCCGACGGTCCGGACGACATCCTGCTGGGCACCTCCGCTCCGACGCATCACGCCGATGCCGACGAGGAGCTCCTGGGCGCCCCGATCGACGACAAGAAGGCTTCCGCCAACGGAGCCATCAACGAGGACATGGCTTCCCTCGACGAGCTGCTCAACCAGCTTGTGGACACCGACGATGCCGAAGAGGCCAAGGACAACGACGGGGAGTAATTTCCCAGTACGTTAACCGCCCTTTCAAAGACCCGCTCCCCAACAGGGAAGCGGGTCTTTTTTGTTGAGGAACGTTGCCCTGACGAGCATGTAGGATTTCCGGGACGGACGGCCCAGGGGTTAAGTTTGTCGCGAGTTCCGCACGAGCCGGAGGCCACTTAATGTGGCCTCCGTGCGAGCCAGGACTGTAGAGCAGCAAACTTAACCCCTGGGCCGCCCGTCCCGGAAATCCGCCCTCGCGCACAGGAGGGGATTCCTTTTGTGTAGGCTTTGCGGAAATGTGGCTATTTTAGGATACGCCCGGAGGCGTGGTCTGTTGACGACACAGCTAACGGCACGTATCCTATCGAACTGCGTGTTTCGTAGGGGGATGCTGACCCCTCGATTCAAGCCGTTGCACTTTACAGAAAGCTGGAATCATTCGAGAAGGAGTACGCTTTGCCTACTATTAACCAGCTGGTTCGCCAGGGCCGTCGTTCCGCGCCCAAGAAGTCCAAGAACGCTGCTCTGCAGCACAACTCCCAGAAGCGCGGCGTGTGCACCCGCGTCTTCACCACGAGCCCCAAGAAGCCGAACTCGGCGCTTCGTAAGGTTGCCCGTGTTCGCCTCGTCAACGGCATCGAAGTTACTGCTTACATTCCGGGTGAGGGCCACAACCTGCAGGAGCACTCCATCGTGCTCGTCCGCGGCGGTCGTGTTCGTGACCTCCCTGGTGTCCGTTATCACGTCATCCGTGGCGCCTACGACGCTGCTCCGGTCCAGAACCGTATGCAGGCCCGTTCCAAGTACGGTGCTAAGCGCCCCAAGGCCAAATAAGCCAGATAACGTTTTGATACTTTCGCCGTGTGCCGCCTAAGCGCCGCACGGTAGACACTTAAGGAGATTTCACATGCCGCGTCGTGCAGCAGCTAATCGTCGTGAGGTTCAGCCTGACGCCGTTTACAACAACCGCCTGGTGACTCAGCTCATCAACAAGGTCCTTCTTGACGGCAAGAAGGCCACCGCTGAGCGCATCGTTTACACCGCTTTCGAGATCGTTGCCGAGAAGTCCGAGGGTGGCGACGCTCTCGCTACCTTCAAGAAGGCTATGGACAACGTCAAGCCCACGCTCGAGGTTAAGCCCAAGCGTGTCGGTGGCGCTACCTATCAGGTCCCGATGGAGGTCAACTCCCGTCGTTCCACCGCTCTGGGCATCCGCTGGATCGTCAACTTCTCCCGCGCTCGCAAGGAGAAGACCATGGCTGAGCGTCTCGCAAACGAGATTCTGGACGCTTCCAACGGCCTGGGCGCTTCCGTCAAGAAGCGTGAGGACGTCTTCAAGATGGCCGAGGCCAACCGCGCGTTCTCTCACTATCGTTGGTAAGTTAAGGTAAGGAACTAACATGGCTAAGGCTAAGCACAAGCTTTCCGATACCCGTAACATCGGCATCATGGCCCACATCGATGCCGGTAAGACCACCACGACCGAGCGTATTCTTTACTACACCGGTAAGACCCACAAGATCGGTGAGGTCCATGAGGGCGCTGCCACCATGGACTGGATGGTTCAGGAGCAGGAGCGCGGCGTAACCATTACCTCCGCTGCTACCACGTGCTTCTGGAACAAGGACGGTAAGGACTACCGCATCCAGATCATCGACACCCCGGGCCACGTTGACTTCACCGCCGAGGTCGAGCGCTGCCTGCGCGTCCTCGATGGCGCTGTCGCCGTCTTCGACGCCGTTGCCGGCGTCCAGCCCCAGTCTGAGACCGTTTGGCGTCAGGCTTCTACCTTCAACGTTCCCCGCATCGCCTTCATCAACAAGTATGACCGCGTGGGCGCTGACTTCTTCAACGCTATCGAGACCATGAAGGATCGTCTCGACGCTAACGCCGTGGCCGCTCAGGTCCCGATGGGCGCCGAGGACAACTTCTGGGGCGTCATCGACCTGGTCACCATGACTGCATGGGACTTCAAGGCCGACGAGAAGGGCATGACCTACCCCGAGCCGATGGACGAGATCCCGGCTGAGTTCGCCGACATCGCTGCCACCAAGCGCGAGGAGCTCCTCGACGCCGCTGCCAGCTTTGACGACGAGCTCATGGAGAAGATCCTCATGGAGGAGGACTTCACCGTCGAGGAGCTCAAGGCTGCTCTGCGCAAGGGCGTTCTGGCCAACGAGCTCAACCTCGTCTTTGTGGGCTCCGCCTACAAGAACAAGGGCGTTCAGGAGCTGCTCGACGCTGTCGTCGACTACCTGCCCAGCCCGCTCGACGTTGAGGCCGTCACCGGTACCGATCCGGAAACCGGCGAGGAGATCGTGCGTCATCCCTCCTTCGACGAGCCCTTCTCCGGCCTGGTCTTCAAGATCATGACCGACCCGTTCGTCGGTAAGCTCACCTACGTCCGCGTTTATTCCGGTCGCGCCGAGTCCGGCTCCTACGTGGTCAACGCCTCCAACGGTCAGCGCGAGCGCCTCGGCCGCATCCTCGAGATGAACGCCGCCGAGCGTATCGACCGTGACGACGCTTGCGCCGGTGACATCGTCGCCTGCGTTGGCTTCAAGAACTCCACCACCGGTGACACCCTGTGCGCCGAGGGCAAGGAGATCGTCCTCGAGAAGATCGAGTTCGCTAAGCCCGTTATCGACGTTGCCATCGAGCCCAAGACCAAGGCCGAGCAGGACAAGATGTCCCTGGCTCTGACCAAACTCGCCGAGGAGGACCCGACCTTCACGGTGTCCACCAACCACGAGACCGGCCAGACCATCATCGCCGGCATGGGCGAGCTGCACCTCGAGATCATCGTTGACCGTCTGCTCCGTGAGTTCAAGGTTGACGCTAACGTCGGTAAGCCCCAGGTTGCCTACCGCGAGACCGCTGGTCACGACGTCGAGAGGGCTGAGGGCAAGTTCGTCCGTCAGTCCGGCGGTCGCGGTCAGTACGGCCACGCCGTCATCAAGCTCGAGAAGATGGAGGAGGGCTTCGGCTACGAGTTCGTCAACGCTATCGTCGGCGGCGTCGTGCCCAAGGAGTACATCCCGTCCATCGACAAGGGCATCCAGGAGGCCCTGAACACCGGTGTTATCGCCGGCTTCCCGGTCCTCGACGTTAAGGTCACCCTGTTCGACGGTTCTTACCACGAGGTCGACTCCTCCGAGGCCGCCTTCAAGATCGCCGGTTCCATGGCTATCAAGGACGCCCTCAAGAAGTCCGATCCGCAGCTGCTCGAGCCGATCATGGCTGTCGAGGTCGAGACCCCCGAGCAGTACATGGGCGACGTTATGGGCAACCTCTCCGGTCGCCGCGGCAAGATCGAGGGCATGGAGGATCGCAAGAACACCAAGCTCATCCGTGCCAAGGTGCCGCTGGGCGAGATGTTCGGTTACGCTACCGACCTTCGCTCCCAGACCCAGGGCCGTGCATCCTACACGATGCAGTTCGACTCTTATGAGCCTGCGCCCAAGTCCATCGTGGACGAGGTCATGAGCAAGAACGCCTAAGTTCGAGCTCCCTGTTACGTAATCCGCGAGAACATCTCTCGCACTCTTTGGAGGTTTAAGTTGGCTACCCAGAAGATCCGCATTCGCCTCAAGGGCTATGATCACGAGGTCGTCGATCAGTCCGCGAAGCTCATTGTCGAGACCGCTCAGAAGACCGGCGCTCGCGTTTCCGGTCCTGTCCCCCTGCCCACCGAGCGCAACCTGTACACGGTTATCCGCTCGCCGCACAAGGACAAGGACTCCCGCGAGCAGTTCGAGATGCGCACCCACAAGCGTCTCATCGACATTCTCGACCCCACCTCGGGCACCGTTGATTCGCTTATGCGTCTCGACCTCCCCGCTGGCGTCGACATCGAGATCAAGCTCTAAGCTCATCTCTCGATAGCGCACTTCAAGGCCGTCACCTCATGGTGACGGCCTTTTGCATTGAGCGGGTCCGGGGCCGTCTCGCGCATGGGGTCTGGACCCAGTCGGCCCTGGCAAGCCCTGTCCGAGAGGGGTCGACTCGGACGGCGCACGGCGATAGACTCAAGCCGAACCCTCCGTGGGGGGTTGGATCTTTGGAGTGGTTTGATATGGATCAATGGATATATCGACGCGCTGCCGGTGAGCGTGCCCGCGTGGGCTCCATCGCCGGTATCGTCTGCATCGTGCTCAACGTCTTGCTTTGCGCCGCCAAGGCGGCGATCGGGCTCGCGAGCGGATCGGTCTCCATCGTCGCCGACGCGCTCAACAACCTCTCCGATGCTTCGTCGAACATCGTGAGCGTTCTTGGTTTCAAGCTCGCCCAGCGACCGGCTGACCCTGGGCATCCCTATGGACATGGTCGCTATGAGTACCTTTCCGGTCTCGTCGTGGCGGTCCTCGTGCTGATGATCGGCGTCGAGCTCATCAAGTCCTCCTTCGAGAAGATCTTGGCCCCCGAGCCCGTCCAGTTCTCCGTAGCGCTCGTCGTGGTTCTCGTCCTGTCCATCATCGTCAAATCCTGGATGGCCCACTTCAATCGAAAGCTAGGAGAGCGCATCTCTTCCGAGACGCTTATGGCGACCGCCCAGGACTCCAAGAACGACGTGATCACGACCTCCGCCGTCCTTGTTTCGATCCTCGTCGCGCAGCTCATCGACATCGATCTGGACGCATGGGCCGGCCTCGCCGTCGGTGCCTACATCGTGTGGAGCGGCATCGATCTCGTACGCGAGACGATCGATCCGCTGCTCGGATCGGCGCCCGATCCGGTGCTCGTCGAGCACATCCGAACGAAGATCATGAGCTATCCCGGCGTTTTGGGGACGCATGACCTTCTGGTGCACGATTACGGCCCTGGCCGGCAGTTCGCAAGTGCGCATGTCGAGATGGCCGCGGAGGCCGATCCCATCGTGAGCCATGACACCCTCGACAACATAGAGCAGGCGTTCAAAGATGAGGATCGCCTGATCGTCACGCTTCACTACGACCCGATCGTGACCGATGATCCCGCACTAAAGGACATGCGCAACCGCATCGATGCCCTCGCCAAGCAGATCGATCCGGACGTTTCGATCCACGATCTGAGGACGGTTCCCGGACCCACCCACACCAACGTGATCTTCGACTGCATGCGACCGCATTCTTGCGCCTTCACGGCCGATGAGCTCAAGGCGGCGCTCGCTCGCAGCGTCGAGGCGGAGTTCCCCCACTCGGTTGCCAAGATCACCGTGGACGAGGACTACGTCGCCATATCGCGCTGAGGCCGCCGGCCTCGCTCTGTGCCCCGTGCGTGGACGGGGCTGCCTGTGGCATACTCGAGGGGCATACGAAAGGCGGGATCATGAAGCGGCTCCATCTCATGCGTCATGGGCAGACGCTCTACAACCTCCAAAAGCTCGTCCAGGGCCGTTGCGACTCGCCCCTCACCGATCGGGGCGTCGAGGAGGCGCGGGCGGCGGGGGAGTGGCTGGCCGCCCAGGGGATCAGGTTCGACCGGATCTGCACATCGCCGCTCGGGCGCGCGCTCAACACGGCCCACACGGTCCGCGACGTCCTGCGCTCATATGCCGCCGACCCGCTGGCGCTGCCCGCCGTCGAGATCGTCGACGGCTTGATGGAGAGAAGCTACGGAATCTACGAGGAGGGGCCGCAGGTCGATGTCCCCGCCGATGTCTGGGATCCCGGCGAGGAGCTGGTGGCACAGGGCGGCGAGGGCAGCATCGCGCTGCGGGCCCGTATGGTGTCGACCCTCGAGGGGCTCATGCGCGATGACGACGTCGAGGAGCTCCTCGCGGTGTCCCACGGTTCGGCGACGCTCCAGTTCAAGAAGGCGTGGGAGCACCTGGCCCGCTGTCCGCAGGATGTCGCGCTGGGCAACTGCTGCATCTTGGTCTTCGACTTCGATCCGACCACGGGGGAGTTCTCCAACACCGCGATCGTCAACCGATAGCCTGCGGCGAGCGGATCTCGTGCGGCACGGGCCGATCCCGCGCTCGGCAAGGGCTCGGGCCCCACATCATAGCTGCTGACCGGGCGATTCCTCTGCGAAGAAAAGATGGAGACGCCCGCATCCGTGTATACTGAACAAGCTGTGCCTGTCTAGGGAGGATTCTGCCTGGACGAGATGATCGCATCGGGTTGCGCGATCGGATCGACGGGTGAATGCAAAGTAGCGGCACGGTTGTTGGTAGTGGTCCTCTAGGGGCGCTCACAAGGGGTGAGCGCAGTGTCCCAAGACCACCGAGAGTTGGAGATCTGCATGATCAACATGATTCTCGGCCGCAAGATCGGCATGACCCAGGTTTGGGACGAGAACGACAACATCGTCCCCGTCACGGTCATCCAGGCTGGCCCCTGCACCGTCTCGCAGGTTAAAACTGAGGCGACCGACGGCTACAACGCCGTCCAGATCGGTTTCGGCGACATCAAGGCCAAGCATGTGAACAAGCCCATGGCTGGTCACTTCGCCAAGGCCGGCGTCGAGCCCGTCCGCTACCTCCGCGAGGTCCGCGTGGCCTCTGGCGAGGAGCACAAGGTCGGCGACGTCGTCACCGTCGCTGATTTCGAGAACACCGCCAAGGTGGACGTCATCGGCACCTCCAAGGGCAAGGGCTTCCAGGGCCGCATCAAGCGCTGGGGCCAGGGCCGCGGTCCCATGACCCACGGTTCGCACTTCCAGCGTCACTCCGGCTCCATCGGCCAGTGCGCCTACCCCGCTCGCGTCCTCAAGGGCGTCAAGATGGCAGGCCACATGGGCAACGAGCGCGTGACCGTGAAGAACCTTTCCGTTGTCCGCATCGATGCCGAGCAGAACCTCATCTTGGTCAAGGGCGCTGTCCCGGGTGCCAAGAACGGTCTGGTCGCCATCCGTATGGCTTAAGGGCCCCAAACCCTTATCTAAGCCCAGAGTCATACCAAGGAGAACACCCACATGTCTAAGTTTGAAGTTAAGAACAACGAGGGCGTGAAGGTCGCGGAGACCGAGCTTGCCGCCGAGGTCTACGGCATCGAGCCCAACGTCCACGTCATGCACAGCATCGTCGTCAAGCAGCAGGCCTGCTGGCGTCAGGGCACCCAGTCCGCCAAGACCCGTTCCGAGGTCTCCGGCGGCGGCAAGAAGCCTTGGCGTCAGAAGGGTACCGGCCGTGCCCGCCAGGGTTCGACCCGTTCCCCGCAGTGGCGTCACGGCGGCGTCGTCTTCGCTCCGAAGCCCCGCTCCTATGCCAAGCGCATGAACAACAAAGAGGTCAAGCTCGCCATGCGCTCCGCGCTTTCCGCCAAGGTGCGCGACAACGAGCTCGTGCTCGTCGATGACTACGGCTTCGAGAAGCCTTCCACCAAGGCCGCCGTCGCCATGCTCAAGGCCCTTGGCCTCGAGGGCAAGCGTCTGACGATCATCGTTCGCGAGGACGACATCAACGCCTACCTCTCGTTCCGCAACATCCCCAAGACGTTCATCATCACGCCCAACGAGGCCAACACCTACGACCTCGTCAACAACGCCGCGCTGCTGATGCCCGCTGACGTCGCGAACCACTTCGGGGAGGTGCTCGCATAATGGATGCACGTTCCATCATCATCCGTCCGGTCGTCTCCGAGCGTTCCTTCGCCAACATGGAGGAGGGCAAGTACACCTTCGAGGTTGCCAAGAACGCCAACAAGTACCAGATCAAGGATGCCATCGAGGAGATCTTCAACGTCAAGGTCGCCCGTGTGAACACCCTCATCGTCAAGCCGAAGAACAAGCGCGTTCGCTACGTCACCGGCAAGACCCGTTCTTGGAAGAAGGCCATCGTCACGCTCCGCGAGGGCGATACCATCGAGGTCTTTGGTAACCAGGCCTAGTCTCTAGGCTTCGTACGTACTCGAGCCTCCCGCAAGGGAGGCGAGAGATGGAGTATCGGGCATCAAGTATAGACACGCCCGGTACCGTGGTAATCCGGTGTCACCGCACCCGCATCCCAGCTTGCGGTGGCGAGCGGATAGATTTGAAAGGGATAGGTTAATGGCTGTAAAGCATCTTAAGCCGACCAGTGCCGGCAGGCGCTGGCAGACGATCTCGGATTTCTCCGATATCACCTGCACCACGCCCGAGAAGTCCCTTCTCGAGCCGCTGCCCAAGAAGGGCGGCCGCAACAACAAGGGCCGCATCACCGTCCGTCACCAGGGTGGCGGCGTGAAGCGCCAGTATCGTCGCATCGACTTCAAGCGCAGCAAGGACGGCGTGCCCGCCAAGGTCGCCACGATCGAGTACGATCCCAACCGCTCCGCGCGCATCGCCCTTCTCCACTATGTCGATGGTGAGAAGCGCTACATCCTCGCTCCCAAGGGCCTCAACGTGGGCGACACCGTCGTCTCCGGCGTGGGCGCCGACATCAAGCCCGGCAACGCCATGCCGCTGTCCGAGATCCCCGTGGGTACCCTGATCCACGCGATCGAGTTCCAGCCCAAGAAGGGCGCCGCCATCGCGCGCTCCGCTGGCACCGCCTGCCAGCTCATGGGCAAGGAGGGCAAGTACGCCATCGTCCGCATGCCCTCCTCCGAGATGCGCCGCATCCTGCTCACCTGCCGCGCCACCATCGGTGAGGTCGGCAACGCCGAGCACTCCAACATCGTCATCGGCAAGGCCGGTCGCAAGCGCCTCCTCGGCGTCCGCCCGACCGTCCGTGGTACCGTCATGAACCCGGTCGACCACCCGCACGGCGGCGGCGAGGGCAAGAACCACACCTCTGGTCGCCCGTCCGTCACCCCGTGGGGCAAGCCGACGAAGGGTTACCGCACGCGCAAGAAGAAGAAGGCGTCGAACGCCCTCATCATCCGTCGTCGCAAGAAGTAGTCCGATACCGAGTTTTAGGAGTTAGCACTTATGAGCAGAAGTCTCAAAAAGGGCCCGTTCGTAGAGGCGCGCCTCCTCTCGCGTATCATCGCGATGAACGAGGCTGGCAAGAAGGACGTCGTGAAGACCTGGTCCCGCGCGTCCACCATCTTCCCCGAGATGGTCGGCCACACCATCGCCGTCCACGACGGCCGCAAGCATGGTCCCGTGTACGTCACGGAGTCCATGGTTGGTCACAAGCTCGGCGAGTTCGCGCCGACCCGTACGTTCCGCGCCCACAAGGCCAAATAGGGGGGTTCTTCGTAAATGGCAACTAAGTCTCACGACATCGAGGCCCGCGAGGTCCGCGCCGTCGCCAAGTACGTGCGCGTCTCCCCCAGCAAGGCCCGTCTTGTCATCGACCTGATCCGCGGCAAGTCCGTCGCCGCGGCCTTCGATATCCTGCATTTCTGCGATCGTCACGTGGCTGTCGACGTGGAGAAGGTTCTCCGTTCCGCCGTCGCGAACGCCGAGAACAACAACGGCATGCGCGCCCAGGACCTGTACGTCAAGTACGCTTACGTCGACGGTGGTCCGACCCTCAAGCGCATCCGTCCCCGCGCCAAGGGCTCCGCTTCCCGCATCCTCAAGCGCACGAGCCACATCACCGTCATCGTCGCTTCCCGAAAGGAGGCTTAAAGCGTCATGGGTCAGAAAGTCTACCCCACCGGTTTCCGTCTTGGCATCACCGAGAACTGGCGCTCGCGCTGGTTCGCTGAGAAGGATTACGCCAAGACCCTCGGTAACGATCTTGAGATCCGCAAGTTCCTGAGCAAGCGTCTCGCCCGTGCCGCCGTCTCCCGCGTCGAGATCGAGCGCGCCGGCGACAAGGTGAAGGTCATCATCCTCACCGCTCGCCCGGGCATCGTCATCGGTAAGAAGGGCGCCGAGATCGACGGCCTCCGCACCGAGCTCGAGAAGGTCGCCGGCGTGGCCAAGGGCCAGCTCTCCGTCGACGTCATCGAGATCAAGCGTCCCGAGCTCGACGCCACCCTCGTCGCCCAGTCCATCGCTGAGCAGCTCGAGGGCCGCGTCGCCTTCCGTCGCGCCATGCGCAAGGCGGTCCAGTCCGCCCGCAAGGCCGGCGCCAAGGGCATCCGTATCCAGTGCTCCGGTCGTCTCGGCGGCGCCGAGATGGGCCGTCGCGAGTGGTACCGCGAGGGCCGCGTGCCCCTGCACACCCTGCGTGCCAAGATCGACTATGGCACGTCCACCGCTCACACCACCATGGGTTCCTGCGGTATCAAGGTCTGGATCTACCTGGGCGAGAAGCTCCCCGGCCAGCCTGTTCCCAACCCGGCTCTCGAGGGCTCTTCGCGTCCTCGCCGTCGTAACAACGAGAGGAGGGGTCAGTAGTGCTTGCTCCTAAGCGCATCCTCCACCGCAAGGTGCAGCGTGGCTCCATGAAGGGCCAGGCCAAGGGTAACACCAAGCTCAACTTCGGCGATTACGGCATCCAGGCCCTCGATCGCCATTGGATCACCAACCGTCAGATCGAGGCCGCTCGTATCGCCATGACCCGCTATATGAAGCGTGGCGGTCGCGTCTTCATCACCATCTTCCCGGACAAGCCCATCACGAAGAAGCCCGCGGAGACCCGCATGGGCTCTGGTAAGGGTAATCCCGAGGAGTGGGTGGCCGTCGTCAAGCCCGGCCGCGTCATGTTCGAGATCTCCGGCGTGTCCGAGGAGATCGCTCGCGAGGCCCTTCGTCTTGCCCAGCACAAGCTGCCGATCAAGACCAAGATCATTGCCCGCGCTGATCAGCAGAACGGGGAGGATAAGTAAATGAAGCCCGCAGAGATTCGTGAGCTTTCCGACGAGCAGCTCGCCGAGAAGCTGAAAGAGGCCCGTGCCGAGCTTTTCAACCTTCGCTTCCAGATGGCCACCAGCCAGCTGGACAACACCGCCCGCGTTGGCCTCGTGAAGAAGGATATCGCTCGTATCCTCACTGAGCAGCGCGCCCGCCAGATCGCAGCGGAGAAGTCCGCTGCCGCAGCAGAGTAGATTTCGGGAGTAGAACATGGCTGAAACGACTGTTGTGCGCAACTCGCGCAAGGTCCGTCAGGGTGTCGTCGTCTCCATCTCCGGCAACAAGACCATCGTTGTCCAGATCACGGAGCGCAAGCGTCATCCCAAGTACGGCAAGATGATGACCAGCACCAAGAAGCTGCACGCCCACGACGAGGAGTGCACGGCCGGTCTCGGCGACACCGTCAAGGTTATGGAGACCCGTCCTCTGTCCAAGATGAAGCGCTGGCGTCTCGTCGAGATCATCGAGCGCGCCAAGTAATCACGACGTGTAACACCTCCAGGGATGTGCGCCGCCAGGCGCATCGCCGCACCATCAAGGCGGCGGCGCACCTCTCTCTGGTCTAGTTCGGAGGAACTACCATGATTCAAATGCAAACCATGCTGAACGTCGCCGACAACTCCGGCGCACGCAAGGTTCGCTGCATCAAGGTGCTTGGCGGTTCCAAGCGCCGTTATGCGGGAATCGGCGACGTCATCGTCGCCGCCGTGCAGGAGGCCACGCCGGGCGCCAACGTCAAGAAGAAGGACGTTGTCCGCTGCGTCGTCGTTCGCACCGTCAAGGAGATCCGCCGCAAGGACGGCTCCTACATCCGCTTTGACGACAACGCCGCCGTTGTCATCAACAACGATGGTTCGCCCGTCGGCACCCGTATCTTCGGGCCCGTCGCTCGCGAGCTTCGTGACAAGAAGTACATGAAGATCGTCTCGCTCGCACCCGAGACCCTGTAGTTAGGGGAGACCACTATGTCTATGTCCATCAAGAAGGGCGACAAGGTCGAGGTCCTCTCCGGCAAGGATCGCGGCAAGCAGGGTGTTGTCCTGCGCGCGCTCCCCAAGGAGGGCAAGGTCGTTGTCGAGGGCGTCGCCGTCGCCAAGAAGGCTGTCAAGCCCACCCAGCAGAACCCCCAGGGCGGCTTCGTGTCGCAGGAGGCTGCCATCGACGCCTCGAACGTCAACCTCGTTTGCCCCAAGTGCGGCCAGCGCACCCGCGTCGGCCATGAGGCCGGCGAGCTCGACGGCCACAGGACCAAGCTTCGCATCTGCAAGAAGTGCGGTCACAAGTTCTAAGCCCCGCGCTCAAGAACGTGCTCATCAAAGCCCCTCGTCCTTTTGGCGGGGGGCTTTCCTTATTTGCCGACCTGCCCGGTCCGTGTGAGAATGGGCTTGTTCCAGGCATCGAGGGGTCATGGGCCCCGATCGCTCAGAAGAGGTGGTACGGATATGGCAGACATCAATCCCAAGCAGGCTCCACTCGACGCCGCGGCTGCAGCGCGCGCCGCGTTCGAATCGGTTGCGGGCAAGCCGTTTCCCTCCGACATCTTCCAGGCCCCGCCGCTCAGGTGGGGAATCATAGGTTGCGGCGTGATGGCAGAGCAGATGGCGCTGTCCCTCGCCCTGGCTGGCCGCTCGATCCAAGGCATCGCCAATCGGACACGTGCTAAGGCCGAGGCCTTCGCGGCGACCCATGACATCGAGCGCGTCTACGAGACGTTCGAGGAGCTCTACGAGGACCCGTCGATCGACGTCGTCTACATCACGACACCCCACAACACCCACATCGACTTCCTGCGCGGCGCGCTCTCGCATGGCAAGCACGTGCTCTGCGAGAAGGCGATCACCCTCAACTCCGCCGAGCTCGACGAGGCCCGCGCCCTGGCGCGCGAGCACGGCGTGGTGCTCATGGATGCCACGACGGTGCTCCACATGCCGCTCTACGACGCCCTGCTGTCCCGTATGAAGGAGGGGGAGTTCGGCAGGCTGCGCCTAGCCCAGGTCAACTTCGGCAGCTATCACCCGTACGAGGATGTGGAGAGCCGTTTCTGGAACCGCGGGCTCGCCGGCGGCGCAATGCTCGATATCGGCGTCTACGCGATCTCGGTCGCGCGCCTCTTCATGGAGAGCCAGCCCCGTGAGGTGGTGTCGCTCGCGAACCTCTTCAAGACGGGCGTGGACGAGGAGAGCGGCTTCGTCACGCGAAACGAGGAGGGGCAGCTCGGCGTCTTCTCCCTGACTATGCATGCCAAGCAGCCCAAGCGCGCGACGCTATGCTTCGACGAGTGCTATATCGAGATCATGGCCTATCCGCGCGCGGACCGCGCCACCATCGTGTGGACGCAAGGGGGCGTGCGCGAGGAGGTGCGTGTGGGCGAGGAGGCCTATGCGCTGTGCTACGAGGTCGCTAACTTGGAGAGCGCGGTGGCGGGGGACCGCTCCAAGCTCGCCGTGACCGACCGTGCGGCCGACGTCATGGAGCTCATGACGCGTCTGCGCGCGGAGTGGGGCGTCGTGTATCCAGAGGAGGAGTGAGGGATCGCGCGGTGGATATCCGCGCGTCAGTCCACACCGACGAAGAGGCACCCCGAGGTTGTGTCCGGTAGGCGCTTGACGCCCCTGCGGCCCGTCGCCGCGGCGCGGATCGCCTCCGAGATATGCGAGACGGCCCGGTCGAGCTCGTCGGCGTCCATGAGGGTGCCGTCGACCATGAAGCGCGTGACCCCAGCCGAGATGAGTTGGGGGATCTGCGGGGCGAGGTCGATGACGGAGGAGTCGTAGAGGCGTGAGCGGCCATGGATGTCGGTCGTCACGGGCAGCTCCCTGCCGTCTATGTTCCTGAGCCAGAGCCGGCGGCGACGCAGACGGCAGTTCCCGCAGTCATGGATGCAGGCGTTCGCGACCTGTAGGATGCAGTGCTCGCTCGTCATGACGCGGGGACGCCCGAAGGCGACGATGCCCAAGGGGGCCGGGCTGTCGGCCCCCAGGCGCTCGATCTCGGGGAGCGAGAGCTCGGGCGAGAGCCAGAAGGCATGGGCTCCCAGGCCGGCGAGCATCTGGGCGCAGGCGCGGTTGTGGACGGGCAGGCAGGTCCTGATCTCGGCGTGGGCCCCGAGCTCGGCGGCGAGAGCGAGCTCGGAGATGTTTCCGACCGCCACGCGGGCCGAGGGGACGACCCATGGATCGAGTCGGTCTCGATCCGTCTCGCGGCAGACCTCGTCGAGGACGGGGACGATGCCCTCCCTTGTCGCGTCGGCGGGCGAGATTCCGGCATCGATCAGGGCGTCGACATCGGCGTAGATGGTGTCGGCCCCGGCCTCCCGTGCCCGTCTCACGTGATCGAGCGATGTCACGAGAGCGCAGATCTCGATATGATCGACGCCATCCGGCCGCCGCGACGGGGGATCGGGCACGTGGGCGGAGACGTCGAGGCCCTCAAGCTCGTCGCTCATGGCCGCATAGGGCGCGAGGATGGCCTCCTCGAGCGCGGAGCAGGCCGCCGCGCGGACCTTGTGGACGGCGGAGAAGCCCATGCCGCATCCCTCGTCGAGCTCGACGTGGAACGAGGCCGCCGTGAAGGGCGATCCGCCCATGCGCCCTACGTGCTCGATGAGGTCGTCGGAGATGACGGGACGGGTTCGGGCGACCTCGACTGTGAAGCCCGTCGCGGTGGCGGAGAGGGCGGGGTCGTCGATGCAGGTGAGCGTCACCGAGAAGGGGGCGCCCTTGCGCGCGATGATGCGGACGTCGACGGGGCGGCGTCGGGGCACGTCGCGTTTGAGTGCGGCGTCGGCGGTGTCTATGGCCGACTGGCTGCGGATGATCCGCACGCGGCTCCCCGCGGGCATGGCGCGCGGGACACGGCACTCGATCACCTCGCCCGCCGCGGCGTCGGCGGGCGCGAGGGTGGTGAGGAATCGATCGAACTCGTCGTCGTGCCGAAGCTCGAGCAGGTCCCCCGCGCCCACGGGCTCGTGGAGCCGGATGCGCGCCAGGGCGGCTCGGCGACGGCGATCGTCAGCGGGCAGGCCGCGCAGGTTGCCTCCAGCGGGCTTGCTGCCCAGGACCTCGCCGACGATCTGGCCGCGGTTGTTGGAGCGCTCGTAGCTCATCATCTCGTCGCCGGAGCGGCCGAGCTGGTACTCGGTCGTGAAGTCGCGATTGAAGCAGCGTTTGAGCTGGCGCGCCCTGGCTTGGCGCTCGTCCTCGTCAGGGATGCGGTGAGCGAGCACGTCGTCGAGTTGCCGACGATAGGCGTCGACGACGGAGAACACGTAGTCGGGCGCCTTCATGCGCCCCTCGAGCTTGAGGGCGCCCGCGCCCGCGTCGATCAGGGCGGGAAGCATCTCGGAGGTGTTGGTGTCGCGCGGGCACAGGGGGCGTGCCCGCTCGGCGGGGGCGATCGAGCGCCCGGATTCGTCGATGAGCTCGTAGGGGAGTCGGCAGGGCTGGGCACACATCCCGCGGTTCGCCGACCGTCCCGCCCGGGCGAAGCTCGAGAGCAGGCAGACGCCGGAATAGCAGAAGCAGATGGCCCCGTGCGCGAAGACCTCGAGCTCGATGCCGGTCTTGGAGATGAGGGCGATCTCGTCCACGCTGAGCTCCCTCGAGAGGGTCACGCGATCGGCGCCCCGATCGCGGCACCAGAGGGCCCCGCGGACGTCGTGTATGTTGGCCTGGGTGGAGACGTGGGTCTCGAGCTGCGGCATGAGGTCGCGGATGCGTTGGAAGAGCCCCCAGTCCTGGATGATGAAGGCGTCCGCTCCCAGGGTCGCGCAGCGACGCACGAGCTCGAGCGCACCCTCCATCTCATCGTCCTTGATGACGATGTTGACGGTCACGTAGACGCGTGTCCCGGCGAGATGCGCCGCCCGGCACGCGGCGGCGAACGAGGCGTCGTCGAAGTTGTCGGCCTTGCGGCGCGCGTTGAAGGATCCCATGCCGCAGTAGATGGCGTCGGCGCCAGCCGCGAGGGCGGCGGCGAAGGGCGCGGGTCCACCGGCGGGGGCGAGCAGCTCGGGACGGGCGGCGCGGCGCCGTGCGAGGGACCCGGCGTGAGCCGGCGATGCGACCTGTGACATGGGGAGCCTTTCGAAGGGGGATCATCCAGCCAGATTATACGCGGCGGCGTCCAAGCGGCATCGAGCCCCCGGGGCTTCAGCATCGAGGAAGCACATATGGAATAATTTATTATCATAATCTGATAATTTACTTGCAAACAAAAGACGGCTCGTTTAGAGTCGAAGACAGCGAGGAGCGGGGACGGGGCCCCTTGCCTCCGGTCCCGCCCCTGCTCCCTGCAAGACCGCGAAAGAAAAAGGAGCCATCATGGATAAGTCCGTCCTCTCGTCCTCCAACGCGCCTGCCGCCATCGGGCCGTATTCGCCCGGCATCAAGGTGGGCGAGCTCGTCTTCCTGTCCGGACAGCTCGGCATCGATCCTGCGACGGGCACGATGCCCGAGGGCGTCGTCGCCCAGGCCGAGCAATCCCTCAAGAACGTCGAGGCCCTGCTGGCCGAGGCGGGCGCCACGTTTGGCAACGTGGTGAAGACGACGGTCTATCTCGCCGATATCGCCGACTTCGCCGCCGTGAACGAGGTCTACGCCTCCAAGTTCGGCGAGCCCTATCCGGCGCGCAGCGCCTTCCAGGTTGCCGCTCTGCCCGCGGGCGGTCTTGTTGAGATCGAGGTCGTCGCCGCCCTCTAGGACTTCCGTCTGGGATGGGATGAAGAGCGCCCCCGTCGCCTTATCGGCGGCGGGGGCGCTCTGCGTCGACCCTGATTGGCGCGGGCTACTCCTTGCGGACCTTTTGGAGGTAGCGGTACACGCTCGGCTCCGAGATCCCGAGCGCCTCGGCGGCGCTCGCGACGGCGCCCTTGAGGAGGAACATGCCGTTGGCGTTGAGCGTTCGTATGATGTCGATGCGGTCGGATTGTCCGAGCTGTTCGACGGCCATGCCCCGTGCGACGGTGAGGTCGTGGATGCTCTTGGTGATGAGATCGTGCGTTGAATCGGTGAGGCTCTCGGCCTCGAGATGCGCGGCGGCGGGATCGTCCCCGGCGGTCTGGGGCGAGAACAGGCTCGAGATCTGGGAGGCGAGGGCACCGAGCTGCTCGATGGGGGAGTTGTCGGTGTTGACGCACACCATCCCCACGATCCCGCCCTCCTCGCGGATGAAGAGCGAGGCCGACTGCAGGGGTTTGTTGGTGCTGCTATGGCTCACGTAGTTGGCGAGGTAGGGCTTGTCGCGATAGGCGTCCTCGCGCAGCATGCGCAGCGCGAAATCCGTGGCGGGAGCCCCGACCTTGCGCCCCGACACCTCCCCGTTCCTGATGTCGACGACGGAGTGATCGGGGTTCGAGAAATCGTGGAGGACTATCTCGCTGTTGCGACCCAGGACCTCCTCGAGGAAATCGACCAAGGGGATATAGGATTTGACCGTAGGATTCACAGGGCACCACCGATGGGGGAGAAGACGATGACAATTTCTTATCAATATACCACGTGGCACCAAACGGCATCGAGGCCCTCGGTCGCGAAGATCGGAGGCGAACGGTAGGCATCAACCCGTGAACGGTGATTCAGGGGAAGATGAGCGCCAAGAATGAGATCAGCTGGATATTGATAAGGTTTCTACCTGCACAAATTAAATCGATAACCACAGGCAACAAAAAATTATTATTGATGGTGAGAATAAATTATTCTAGTATTTACCTAGTTGGACGTCGCATGGGCGTCCATGCGGGAGACAGGATGCGGCCTTGGGGTCGCACGGAGTGTGAGGAGCGGGGAATGTCCCACGACACTGCTGCAAACGCGAGCGATGTTCTGTTCCAACGTGAGGGCGTCCCGCCCATCAAGGACATGCTCCCCTGCGCCCTCCAGCACGTGCTGGCCTCCTTCGCGGGCATCATCACGCCGGCCATCATCATCGCGAGCGTCTACGGATGGGATGCCCAGGCCCGCACCGACATCATCCAGGTCGCGCTGATCCTCTCCGCGATCGACACCGCGCTCCAGGCCTTCGCGCCCTTCCGCCGCATCGGTGGAGGCCTCCCCATCGTCATGGGCGTCAGCTTCGCGTTCCTGCCTGCGCTCCAGGCCATGGGCGTCGACTTCTCGTTCGGTTCCCTGCTCGGCGGCGAGATCGTGGGCGGTGCGGCGGCCATCCTCTTCGGATTGTTCTACAGCAAGGTCAAGGCGCTCTTCCCGCCGGTTGTGACGGGCACGGTCATCTTCACCATCGGTGTCTCCCTCTATCCCACGGCCATCAAGTACATGGCCGGTGGCGAGGGGAGCCCCATCTGGGGAACCCCGCAAAGTTGGGTCGTGGCTCTTATCACCTTCGCTGTGGTCTTCGGGCTCTCCAACTTCGGCAAGGGCACCCTCAAGCTTGGCAGCGTCTTCTTCGGCATGGTCGTGGGCATCATCGTCTCCGCCCCCTTCGGCATGCTCGACTTCTCGAGCGTGGGCCAGGCGGGCATCTTCGCGCTCCCCAAGTTCATGCCCTATGCCATCGAGTTCCATCCCGAGGTCTGCATCACCCTCGCCGTCGTCTATCCCATGGTCGCAATCCAGGTCATCGGCGACGTCTCGGCGGCGTGCCTGGGCTCGATCGACCGCATGCCCGATGAGCGCGAGCTCTCCGGCGCCATCGTGTCGCAGGGCGTCACGAGCATCGTGTCCGCCTTCATCGGCGGCATGCCCACCAGCGCCCTCGGCCAGAACGTTGGCATCATCTGCTCCAACAAGGTCGTCAACAAGTGGGTCTTCGCCACGGTCGCCCTCGTCTTCGCGCTGGCCGGCCTCTTCCCGCAGCTTTCGGCCCTCCTGACCGCCATCCCGCAGCCGGTCATCGGCGGAGCCACGGTGGGCGTCTTCGGCACCATCACCATGAACGGCATCCGCATGTTCACCACCGACGGGCTCACCCAGCGCACCGCCACGATCGTGGGCACCTCGGTCGTCTTCGGACTGGGCATCTGGATGGCCTCGGGATGCCTGGCGGGCGAGGGCATGCCCTCGTGGATCACCACGGTCATCGGCTCCAACGCCATCACCCCCTGCGCCATCATGGCGATCCTGCTGAACCTCATCCTGCCGGTCACGCATCCCGTCGAGAAGCACATCGATGCCGCCAAGGAGGCGGCGGTCGAGCTGGTCTTGCCGGAGAGCAAGAAGTGAGCCTGATCCACGGGCGTCGCGCTTGAGCGCACGCCCGTTCGAAAGGCGCCGCTCCCCCTTGCGCGGCGTCTTTCGAACGGGCGCGGGCGATACAGGGTCCGCACCAAGGCGCAGGATGGGGGAGGTGCCCATCTTCCGAGGATCCCTCGGAGCGCACACATGAGTCCGAGGTGATAAACCCCGCCTTAGACGACGAAAGGATCCGCTTATGTTGGTCGTTGGTAATGGTTCCGTCGTCACGCGCAACGAGGAGTCGCCCTTCATCGAGGATGGCGCCGTCGCGATCGAGGGGGAGCTCATCGTCGCTGTGGGGTCCGAGTCCGATCTTTGTGCCGCGTATCCGGATGCGGAGTACGTCGACGCGCACGGCGGCCTCATCATGCCTGGTCTGGTCAACTGCCACACCCACATCTACTCGGGCCTCGCCCGCGGCCTCGCCATCAAGGGATGCAACCCCACCAACTTCTTGGAGAATCTCGAGCAGCAGTGGTGGAAGATCGATCGCAACCTCACGATCGACGCCACGCGCGCCAGCGCCTATGCGACCGTCTTGGAGTGCATCCGCGACGGCGTGACCTCGATCTTCGACCATCATGCGAGCTTCTGCGAGATCCCCGGGAGCCTCTTCGCGATCAAGGACGTCTGCGAGGAGGCGGGCATCCGCGCCTGCCTGTGCTACGAGACCTCCGACCGCGATGGCGAGGAGAAGTGCGCCCAGGCCATAGCCGAGAACGCTGAGTTCGCACGGTGGGCTGCCGCCCAGAACTCGGGCATGGTCGCCGCCATGTTCGGCGGGCACGCCACCTTCACGCTCTCCGACGAGACCATGGATCGGATGGCCGAGGCCAACGACGGCCTCACGGGCTTCCACATCCATGTCTGCGAGGGCATGAACGACGTCTGGGACTCGCGCCTCAACCGCGGTGGCATCAGCCCCGTCGAGCGCCTGCTGCAGCACGGCCTGCTCGGACCCGACACCATGCTCGGCCACTGCATCCACGTCACCCCGGCCGAGATGGAGATCATCCGCGAGACCGGGACCCACATCGTGAACAACCCCGAGTCCAACATGGGCAACGCGGTGGGCTGTGCCCCCGTCCTCGAGTTCTTCCGCCGCGGCATCGACGTCTGCATGGGAACCGACGCCTACACTCATGACATGCTCGAGAGCCTCAAGGTCTTCCTCATCATCCAGCGCCACAACGCCGCGATGCCCAACGTGGGCTGGGGCGAGGCCATGACCATGCTCTTCAAGAACAACGCCGCCATGGCGTCGAGGTACTTCGGGCGCACGCTGGGCGTGCTCGCCCCCGGTGCCGTCGCGGACGTCATCGTCATGGACTACCCGCGCTTCACGCCGCTCTCCGGCGAGAACATCGACGGCCACATGCTCTTCGGCATGATGGGCAGGAGCTGCCGCACCACGATCGTCAACGGCAGGGTGCTCTACCGCGATCGCGCCTTCGTGGATTTGGACGAGGAGCGTGTCAACGCTTGGACGCTCGAGCAGTCCAAGAAACTATGGGGGACCCTGAACGACCGCGTCTACTAGGGACACCCCGATCCAACCGACCGAGAATCGAATCGGTGCCCGTATGGCGCGGGCACCGCAGGATGCATCTAGCCAAAACCAGCAAGAGCCACCCAAGGCAGAGAGGGAGAAACAATGAGCGACATCATGCGTCCGATCCCGTTCGCGAACCTCATGGACTGGATCCTCGCAGAGCACGAGACCCAGGGATCCGTCTTCGGGGTGCGCAAGGCGGTGCCCGTGGACCCGGCGGGCGCCCTTCCCATCTTCGATGAGCGCATCGAGACACCCTTCGGCCCCGCCGCCGGTCCCAACACCCAGCTCGCACAGAACATCGTGGCCGCCTACGTGGCCGGCAGTCGCTTCTTCGAGCTCAAGACCGTGCAGATCATGGACGGTGCGGAGCTGTCGGCCTGCGTCAGCAAGCCCTGCATCGCCGCCGCCGACGAGTGCTACAACTGCGAGTGGTCCACGGAGCTCACCGTCTCCCAGGCTTTCGACGAGTACGTCAAGGGTTGGTTCGCCTGCCATCTGATCGCCCGCGAGTTCGGTCTGGGCTCGCCCGACGGCTTCGTCTTCAACATGAGCGTCGGCTACGACCTCGAGGGGATCAAGAGTCCCAAGATCGACGCCTACATCGAGGGGATGAAGGATGCCTCGGGCACGGACGTCTGGGCCTCCTGCCGCGCTTGGACCCTCGCCAACCTCGATCGCTTCGAGCGGGTCGACGAGGCCTTCGTGGACTCCATCCCCTCGCGCGTCTCCAACTCCATCACCGAGTCGACGCTCCACGGATGCCCGCCCGAGGAGATCGAGCGCATCGCCACCTACCTCATCACCGAGAAGCACCTCAACACCTACATCAAGTGCAACCCCACGCTGCTCGGCTTCGAGTTCGCCCGCAAGCGCATGGACGAGCTCGGATTCGACTACGTGGTCTTCGATGACAAGCACTTCCTCGAGGACCTGCAGTGGGCGGACGCGGTGCCCATGTTCGAGCGCCTCATCGCGCTCACCGGGGAGCTGGGGCTCGAGTTCGGCGTCAAGCTCACCAACACCTTCCCTGTCGACGTGACCCGCGGTGAGCTCCCCAGCGCCGAGATGTACATGTCCGGCCGCTCGCTGTTCTCGCTTACCATCGAGCTCGCGCGCAGGATCGCGGAGCGCTTCGAGGGTCGTCTGCGCATCTCGTACTCGGGCGGTGCCACCGTCCACAACATCAGGAAGCTCTACGATGCGGGCATCTGGCCCGTCACGCTCGCGACCGACATCCTCAAGCCCGGCGGCTACGAGCGCCTGGCCCAGATGGCGGGCCTCTTCGACGATCTCGATGGCAAGGCGTTCGACGGCGTCTCGGTCGACGCCGTGGCCGCGATCCAGGCCGAGGCCCTCGGAAGCCCGCTCTATAGGAAGCCGTTGCGCCAGGCCCCCGATCGCAAGGTCCCTGGAAAGCTCCCGCTCATGGACTGCTTCACCGCCCCGTGCCGTACCGGCTGCCCCATAGGCCAGGACATCCCGGCCTACCTTGCCGCCGTTGAGCAGGGGCGCTACGAGGAGGCCTTCAGGATCATCATCGAGCGCAACGCCCTCCCGCACATCACCGGCACGCTGTGCCCGCATCCGTGCGGCCGTTCCTGCGAGCGCGCGTTCTATGAGCCCGAGGGCGCCGCGATCCGCGAATCCAAGCTGCTCGCCGCCCATCAGGCCTATGAGGCCGTCCTCCCGGCCCTCAGGGCGACCCCCATCGTCGGGTCCTCCGAGCGTCGCGTCGCCATCGTCGGCGGCGGTCCCGCCGGCCTCGCCACGGCATTCTTCCTCACGCGCGCGGGTGTGCCGACGACCATCTTCGAGGAGCGCGACGCGCTCGGTGGCATCGTCCGCCATGTGATCCCCGGGTTCCGCATCGACTCGGGTGACATCGACCGCGATGTCGAGCTCTGCCGTGCCTTTGGGGCCGAGGTGCAGCTCAACACCAGAATCAACTCGATCGACGAGCTCATGTCCCAGGGTTTCACCGACGTCGTCGTGGCGACGGGTGCGTGGATGCCTGGCTCGGTGGGCCTCGGAGAGGCCGAGCTTGACGTGCTCGAGTTCCTCGAGGCCGCCAAGAGGCATCCCGAGACGCTCGATCTGGGCAGCGACGTCGTGGTTCTCGGAGCGGGTAACACCGCCATGGACGCCGCCCGCGCGGCCCTGCGTGTGCCCGGTGTCGAGCGCGTGCGCCTGGTCTACCGCCGCACCAAGGCCCAGATGCCCGCCGACGAGGAGGAGCTCGATCTCGCCCTCGCCGACGGCGTCGAGTTCCTGGAGCTGCTCGCGCCTCGCTCCGTGGATGGCGACGCGCTCCTGTGCGACGCCATGCGCCTGGGCGAACCCGATGCCTCCGGGCGCCGCAGCCCCGAGCCCACGGGCGAGACCGTCCGGATCCCGGCCACGTCGGTGATTTGCGCGGTGGGCGAGCGCATAGACGCCTCCCTCTTTGAGGGCGCCGGCGTCGAGGTCGATCGCCGCGGTCGCCCCGTTTCGACAGCCACCGGTGTGGCCCATGTGTGGGCGGCGGGCGACTGCCGTCGCGGACCCGCCACCGTGGTCGAGGCCATCGCCGACGCGGCCGATGTGGCCAACCAGATCGCGGGCGCGGTCTTCGATGCCCATAGCGGGAAGAACGCGCAGGCCGACATCGATGCCGCCATCGCCAAGAAGGGCGCGGTCCGCACTGAGGGCTGCTCCTGCGGGCGGACGCGCTGCTTGGGATGCGCGAGTGTGTGCGAGGTCTGCTGCGACGTGTGCCCCAACCGCGCCAACGTGGCGATCGAGGTGCCGGGTCTGGACAAGCGCCAGGTCATCCATGTCGATGGCATGTGCAACGAGTGCGGCAACTGCGCGGTGTTCTGCCCATACGAGGGTGGGCGCCCCTACAAGGACAAGCTGACCCTGTTCTGGAGCGGCGACGACATGATGGATAGCGACAACGACGGCTTCCTGCTGCTCGAGGACGGTACCTTCTCGGTGCGCCTGGGCGGGGAGTACCGGGTCGTCGACGTCGACACCGACACGGCCATGCTTCCTGCGGCGGTTCGCGCGACCATCAAGGCCGTGCGCGACTCCCACGCGTACCTGCTGGCCAGATAGTGATCACGGGCGGCGGCTCGCAAGGGTGTCGGGCCGCCGCCGTTCGAGCCGAGCCGCATCGGGGGCCGTCCCCCGATGGGAGGGGAGGGACATCGTGGGTGAGACCGTCCATCGCATCTGGGTCTCCGAGACCGGTTGCATAGGATGTCGCCTGTGCGAGCGCGCGTGCCCATGCGGTGCCATGCACGTCGAGGAGAAACAGGCGACGATCGACTACGAGCTCTGCATATCGTGTGGGATGTGCGCGACCAAGTGCCGCAAGGGCGTCATCCACGACGCCTTCGGGCTGTTCGCGCCAGCAGAATAGGGGGAGACGATGGCCGACAGCCACACCTTCACCGTCAACGGGGTCGAGCGCACCGTCGACGTCGACAAGCCGCTCCTGCGCTACCTGCGCGATGACCTGCACATCCATTCTGCCAAGGACGGCTGCTCCGAGGGGGCGTGCGGCACCTGCACCATCCATGTGGACGGGCGCGCCACCAAGGCCTGCGTCCTCACGACCAGGCTCGCCGCCGGACACGACATCGTGACCGTCGAGGGCCTGGACGCCAGGGTGCGCGAGGCGTTCGTCTACGCCTTCGGCGCCGTGGGGGCCGTCCAGTGCGGCTTCTGCATCCCGGGCATGGTTATGGCCGGTGCGGCGCTCATCGCCCGCGTCCCCAACCCGACGGAGGATGAGATCAAGCTCGCCATACGTGGCAACGTGTGTCGTTGCACCGGATACAAGAAGATCATAGAGGGCATCGCCCTCGCCGCCGCCGTCCTTCGCGGCGATGCCGATATCGACGAGGGCCTCGAGCGCGGAGACGAGTACGGCGTCGGCAAGCGCGCCTTCCGCGTCGATGTCCGTGAGAAGGTGCTCGGCACCGGCGTGTACCCGGACGACGTGGACGAGTGCGACAAGCCGGGACTCGCCTACGCGAGCGCCGTGCGCTCCAAGCACCCCCGTGCCCGCATCGTCTCGATCGACACCGCCAAGGCCGAGGCGCTTCCGGGCGTCCTCGGCGTCCTGCGAGCCTGCGATGTGCCCGTCAACAAGGTGGGCCACCTCATCTACGACTGGGACGTCATGATCGCCGAGGGCGACGTGACCCGCAGCGTGGGGGATGCCCTGGCCCTCGTGGTGGCGACGGACGAGTCCGTGCTCGAGCGCGCCAAGAAGCTCGTGAAGGTCGAATACGAGGTGCTCGAGCCCGTGCGGAGCATTGAGGAGGCCCGCGCCGCCTCGGCCCCGCTCGTGCATCCCGAGCCCTATCTGGTCTTTGGGAACATGGTCCAGCTCACGGACAATGTCTGCCAGAGCCGCCACGTGACGCGCGGCGACGCCGCCTCCGCCCTCGCCGCCTCGGCCCACACGGTCACGGGGACCTTCAAGACGCCCGCCACCGAGCACGCGTTCCTCGAGCCCGAGTGCGCCGTGGCCTGGCCCTACCGCGACGGGATCTGGGTCCAGTCCACCGACCAGGGCGCCTATGACACGCGCAAGGAGATCGCCCACATGCTCGGATGGGACGGCACGCCGGAGCGCGTGGTCGTCGAGACCCTGCTCGTGGGAGGCGGTTTCGGCGGCAAGGAGGACGTCTCGGTCCAGCATCTCGCCGCGCTGGCGGCGCTGCACTTCGATCGCCCCGTCAAGGCCAAACTCACGCGCCAGGAATCCATCAACTTCCATCCCAAGCGCCATGCCATGGAGGGGACGTTCACACTCGGATGCGACGAGGACGGCATCTTCACCGGTCTGGATTGCGAGATCAGCTTCGACACCGGCGCCTACGCGAGCCTGTGCGGACCGGTCCTCGAGCGCGCGTGCACGCATTCCGTGGGCCCGTACCGCTATCAGAACACCGACATCCGCGGATATGGCTACTACACCAACAACACGCCGGCGGGAGCCTTCCGCGGCTTCGGCGTGTGCCAAAGCGAGTTCGCCCTCGAGAGCCTCATCGACGTCCTGGCCGAGAAGGTCGGCATCTCCCCTTGGGAGATCCGCTACCGCAACGCCATCGAGCCCGATCAGGCGCTTCCCAACGGGCAGATCGCCGATCGATCCACCGCGCTCAAGGAGACCCTCGAGGCCGTCCGCGACGTCTTCGAGGCCCATCCGGGGCATGCGGGCATCGCCTGCGCGATGAAGAACTCCGGTGTGGGCGTGGGACTCCCCGACGCCGGGCGCTGCAAGATCCGCGTCGAGGGCGGGGCCGCCGTGGTGTACTCGGCGACCTCCGATATCGGCCAAGGGTGCAACACGGTCTTTTTGCAGGACGTCGCCGAGGCCACGGGCCTTCCCAAGGGCTCGATCCTCAACGGCGAGTGCTCGACCGAGGCTGCGCCGGACTCCGGGACCACCTCGGGCTCGCGCCAGACGCTCATCACCGGCGAGGCCGTCCGCGGGGCCGCCTTCCTGCTGCGCGACGCCATGCTCGCCATCGAGGCGGGCGGTGCGGCGCCGACCGCCCCGGTCTCGGCGCATGGCGACGGCGTAGTCGTGGAATACGCCGATGGCACCCCCTACGAGGGTGAGGAGCGGGCGCTGCGCGCCGGTGCGGGAATCTGGGCGCGCGACCCCGTCGCGGCGCTCGCCGAGCTCGAGGGCTGCGAGTTCTCGTATGAGTACCTCGAGCGCACCGACAAGCTCGGCGCCGACGTCCCCAACCCCAAGAGCCATGTGGCCTATGGGTACGCAACGCACGTGGTGGTCCTGGATGACGAGGGGCGGGTGAGCGAGGTCCATGCCGCGCACGACTCCGGCAAGGTGGTGAACCCCATCGCCATCCAGGGGCAGATCGAGGGCGGTGTGCTCATGGGCATGGGCTACGCGCTCACCGAGGACTTCCCCCTGAAGGATTGCGTCCCGCAGGCCAAGTTCGGGACGCTCGGGCTGTTCCGCTCCACGGATATCCCGGACATCCACGCGATCTATGTGGAGAAGGACGAGCTGCTGCCCGTGGCGTTCGGCGGGAAGGGCATCGGCGAGATCGCGACGATCCCCACGGCCCCGGCCGTCCAGAACGCCTACCATGCACTCACCGGCGAGCTCCAGTGCGAGCTGCCGCTCAAGGGCACGCCGTACGCCCGTTGACGCCCCGCGGGCCATCGGATGAAGGGGGCCGGTCCCGCCGCGAGGCGCCAGACCGGCCCCCTTTGCCCGCGCCGTCGCGCTAGAGGGTCTCGCCGTCGGTGTCGGTCTCGAGGAAGGCGCCGGTCTGGCGGCCCCAGAGCCGCGCGTACTCGCCCTCTCTCGCTATGAGCTCGGCATGCGTGCCGTCCTCGACGATCTTGCCGCAGGAGAGGACCACGATGCGGTCGAGTGCCGCGACCGTGGAGAGGCGGTGGGCCACCACGATGGAGGTGCGGCCCCGCATGAGGTTGGTCAGCGCATCCTGCACGAGGGCTTCGGACTCCGAGTCGAGGGCCGAGGTGGCCTCGTCGAGGACGAGGATGGGGGCGTCGGCCAGGATGGCGCGGGCTATGGCGATGCGCTGGCGCTGCCCGCCCGACAGCTTGACGCCGCGCTCTCCCACGAGGGTGTCGAGCCCCTTGGGGAGGCGATCGATGAACTCGAGCGCGTTGGCCTGGCGCGCCGCCTCGCGGATCTCCTCGTCGGTGGCGTCGGGCCGGCCATAGGCTATGTTGTCGCGGATGGGGCGATGGAACAGCAGGGCCTCCTGGGGCACATAGGCCACCTGGCGGCGCAGGCTTTGCTGAGTGCAGCTCGAGATGTCCTGGCCGTCGATGCGGATGTGCCCTTCCTGCACGTCGGAGAGGCGCAGCAGGAGCTTGGTCAGCGTGGTCTTGCCCGACCCGGAGCGCCCCACGAGGCCCACGCGCTGGCCGGGGCGGATGGAGAGCGAGAGGTCCTCGAAGACGCGCTCGGACCCCGCCGAGTCCGCGTACGAGAAGCCCAGGTGGGAGAACTCGATACCGCCCTCGGTCACTGCGAGCTCGGGCGCCCCTGGGGCATCGGCCACGAGGAGCGGCTCGTCGAGGATCCGGGTCATCTCGGCGGCGTCGCCGAGCGCGCGGTTGATGCGCGACATCATGGCGTTGATGTAGTTGAAGCGCATGGAGAGCTGGTAGGTGTAGGAGAACATCATCACGAGGGTGCCCGCGCTGATGCCGAACCACGCGTTGCCTCCCGCGACGAAGACGGACACGACGAGCATGATCACCGTGATGAGCGCGCTCGTGGTGAAACCGCGCTGCATGGTCGCGCGCATGCTGACCGACTCCGCCTGCATGGCGTCGTAGTCCGCCGCGTCGAACAGGTCGCGCTCGAAGTCCTCGCGCCCATAGGTCTTCACGGCCAGGATGTTGGTCACGGCGTCCGAGAGCACACCCGATAGCTTGCTCTGCGCCTCAGCGGTCTTGGCCGAGAGGGGCAGGATGCGACGGTACAGGCGCGTCGCGACGACGACGTAGACGGCCAGCAGCACGCCAAGGGCGAGCACGTAGCCCGGCACGACCGGGGCGAGCGTCACGACGGTGCAGACCAACGACGCGATGGTGGGGATGAGCGAGTAGACGACCACGTCCACAAGGGAGGAGTAGCCGTTCATGAACCGGCTCGTCTGGCTCACGAGTGAGCCGCCGAACCGGCTTGTGTGGAACGTCATGGATTGGTTGGAGAGGGTGTCGAAGCATAGGCGGGCGAGGTGGTAGTTGCCGTTGATCTGCAGCTTGTAGACCGTGTAGTCCTGGAGCTTGGAGAAGGTCTGCCCCACGGCGTTGACCACGAGCAGGGCGACCACGTATCCACCGAACACGTCCCAGACCTGGTCGGCGGGCACGGGGGATGCCTGCACGCGATCGACGATGAGGCCCATCACATAGGTGTTGGCAAAGGTGAGCAGGGCGATGTATCCCGCGGAGGTGATGACGGAGAGCAGGGCGATGCCCGGCTTCATGCGGGTGACATCCCAGAAGCGCCTGAGGGTGCGCCTGAGGACGGCCTTCTCGAGCGGTGCGACGTTATGCTGCGCCATGGGGATCCTTTCGCGAGGCGTGTCATGCCTACCAAGATAGCCTCTCTTCGTCCCGCAGGCGAGCACGAGGGCATGGAGCCCATCGAGGGCGGGCGATCATGGCCCAGGCGTCACGCCTCCTCCCCGAGCCCCTTGGCCTCGTCGAGATAGCTGTAGAAGCTGTATTTCGAGATGCCGAAGAACTCGCACGCCTTCTGGCTCGACTTCGAGATGAGGAAGGCGCCCCGCCGGTCCAGGAACCCAATCGCGCGCACCCGCTCGTCCTTGTTCATGAGCGCGGCGGGCTTGCCCACGTACTGCTCGCATTCGGTGAAGAGGTCGTCGAGCAGGTCCCCCACGTTCTTGGTGATGGGTTCCGGGGTGTCGGCCGATGAGGCGTCCGTCCCGATGAGCCCTCCCAGGCTGTCGCCGAAGGCCTTCATGAGGGTGATGTCGTAGTTGATGGCGAGGATCCCACTCGGCCACCCCGCCTCGTCGCGGATGAAGACGGTGCTCGACTTGAGCAGCTTGCCGTCGGCAGTCTTGGTGAGATAGGGGGGGCGGTCCGCGACCTTCTCGGGCTCGTCGTGGAGCGCCTCGAGGACGACATGGCTCGGACCGTCGCCCAGGCGCCTGCCGCTGATATGCCCGTTCTCTATCGCCACGATCGAATGGTCGAGGTCCTCGGTCTCGAGGTCATGGACCACGACCTCGCAGTTGGGGCCAAATTGGAGTGCGAGCGCATGGGCGAGACGCTTGTAGAACTCGATCTGGGCCGGCGTCATGGGAGCCTCCTAACTTTTTGTTAGATATATCCTCGCAGATGGCGAACAAATGCACAATATCATAATGAAATTACCGGTCACGACTGCTTTTCTACCGTTCGCAAAACCATACAAATAGTATGGACAGGCCCGTGTGGTCTGTGTTAAAAACAAACAGACAAAACTTTTTGTTTGGTCACCAGAATAACTTTTAGCACCAAAGACGACCGCGTGGCAGGGAGCCGGCGACCGAGCCGGAACGCAGAGCAGGAGGAGACGCGCATGGCCAAGAAGATCGAATGGGTTGCGAACACCATGCCCAAGAGCGACGACGCTCACCTGGGTATCATGTCGCTCGAGAACGTGGAGGCCGCCCGCGCCTTCCATGGCAGCTTCCCGCAGTACGCGGTGACCCCGCTCGCCAAGCTCGACGCCCTCGCCGCTGACCTCGGCCTCGCCAACCTTGCCGTCAAGGACGAGAGCTACCGCTTCGGGCTCAACGCCTTCAAGGTCCTGGGCGGCTCCTTCGCCATGGCCAACTACATCGCGGGCAAGATCGGCAGGCCCGTCTCGCAGACCACCTACGACTACCTCACGAGCGACGAGCTCGCGCGGGATTTCGGCCAGGCGACCTTCTTCACCGCCACCGACGGCAACCATGGCCGCGGCGTGGCCTGGGCCGCCAACAAGCTTGGGCAGCGCGCCGTCGTGCACATGCCCAAGGGCAGCGTGAAGAGCCGCTTCGACAACATCGCCGCCGAGGGCGCCGAGGTGACCATCGAGGAGGTCAACTACGACGAGTGCGTCCGCATGGCGGCCGCCGAGGCGGAGGCCTGCGAGAACGGCGTCATCGTCCAAGACACCGCTTGGGACGGTTACGAGGAGATCCCGTCGTGGATCATGGAGGGCTACGGCACCATGGCGTCCGAGGCCGCAGAGCAGCTCGCCGCCGCGGGCATCGACCGGCCGACCCACGTCTTCGTCCAAGCCGGTGTGGGCTCCCTGGCCGGCGCCGTGGTGGGGTACTTCGCCAACCTTTTCGCCGACAACCCGCCCACCTTCGTGGTCATGGAGGCCGACGAGGCGGCGTGCCTCTACAAGGGGGCCCTGGCCGGCGACGGCGAGCCGCGCATCGTCGAGGGCGACATGCCCACGATCATGGCCGGCCTTGCCTGCGGCGAGCCCAACACGCTCGGCTGGGACATCCTGCGCAACCACACCTCGGTCTTCGTCTCCTGCCCCAACTGGGTCGCGGCCAAGGGCATGCGCATCCTGGCCGCGCCGCTCGGCGACGACCCCCGCGTCGTGTCCGGAGAGTCCGGGGCCGTGGGCGCTGGCCTCATCGCCACGCTCATGGAATCCGACGACTACGCCGACCTGCGCGCGGCCATCGGGCTCGACGAGACGAGCTCCGTCCTCATGTTCAGCACCGAGGGCGACACCGATCCGGTGAACTACCGCAAGGTCGTTTGGGACGGGGCGTACCCCGCCGAATAGGTGCTTGCGGGGCCAGGTCCCCGCGGGCGTGGAGCACGTGATCAACCAACCGCGAGAAAGGGTTGTAGAAAATGGAAAAAGAGCTGGATTTCGATGCTATCAAGAAGGCCGCAGAGGACTACGGCAAGGACATGACCGCGTTCCTGCGCGCCATGATCAGCCATCCGTCCGAGTCCTGTGAGGAGGGCGAGGTCGTCGCCTGCATCAAGGCCGAGATGGAGCGCCTCGGTTTCGACAAGGTCGAGATCGACGGCCTGGGCAACGTGATCGGCTGGATGGGCGAGGGGGACAAGATCATCGCCATCGACTCCCATATCGACACCGTGGGCGTGGGCAACCGCGACAACTGGACCCACGACCCGTATGAGGGATACGAGGACGACGAGGTCATCTATGGCCGCGGCGGCTCCGACCAAGAGGGCGGCATGGCGAGCGCCACCTATGCCGCGAAGATGATGAAGGACCTCGGCCTCATTCCCGAGGGCTATCGGATCATGGTCGTCGGCTCCGTCCAGGAGGAGGACTGCGACGGCATGTGCTGGCAGTACATCTGCAACAAGTACTTCGGCAGCCTTGAGGAGGCCCAGGAGAAGATCGAGTTCGTGATCTCCACCGAGCCCACCGACGGCGGCGTCTACCGCGGCCATCGCGGCCGCATGGAGATCCGCGTCGACGTCCACGGCGTCTCCTGCCACGGCTCCGCCCCCGATCGCGGCGACAACGCTATCTACAAGATGGCCGACATCATCGCCGACGTCCGCGCCCTCAACAACAACGGTTGCGACGAGTCCACCGAGATCCGCGGCCTCGTCAAGATGCTCGATCCCACCTACAACCCCGACCACTACCTGGATGCCCGCTTCCTTGGCCGCGGCACCTGCACCGTCTCGCAGATCTTCTACACCAGCCCGTCTCGCTGCGCCGTCGCGGACTCCTGCGCCATCTCCATCGACCGCCGCATGACCGCGGGCGAGACCTGGGACTCCTGCCTCGACGAGATCCGCGCCCTCCCCTCCGTCAAGAAGTACGGCGACGACGTCGAGGTTTCCATGTACATGTACGACCGCCCCTCCTGGACGGGCGAGGTCTATGAGACCGAGGCCTACTTCCCCACGTGGATCAACGCCGAGGACGCCGCGCACGTGCAGGCACTTGTCGACGCCCATCACGCCCTCTTCGGCACCGAGCGCATCGGCTGCCCCCAGTCCATGGACAAGCGCGCCGGCCGCCCGCTGACCGACAAGTGGACCTTCTCCACCAACTGCGTCTCGATCCAGGGGCGCTATGGCATCCCGTGCGTGGGCTTCGGCCCGGGCGCCGAGAGCCAGGCCCATGCTCCCAACGAGGTCACCTACAAGCAGGATCTCGTGACCGCGGCCGCCCTCTACACCGCCGCCGTGAACCTCTACGACGAGTCAAGGAAGACCGGCGACGTGACCGTCTTCCGTGCCGGGGCCACCGACAACGACATCCAGTGACCCCTTCCCTCCGCGATCCGAGGGCGCCGCGCGGCCAACCCAACCCATGCTTCCGCGCGGCACCCCGGTCGTCCCGCGGCGCGCGCCGCGGGACGCCTTGATAGAGAACCTCCAAGAGAAAGAGCGAACCATGGATCAGAAGTTCGACGAGCTGCTCGAGACCCTCAAGGGCCTTGATTTCTCCGGCATGTACGACAGCGATTTCCTGCACACCTGGGACAAGACCACCGACGAGCTGCGCGCCCTCTATGCCGTGGCCGCCGCCCTGCGCAACCTCCGCGAGCGCAACATCTCGCCCAAGATCTTCGATTCCGGCCTTGCCGTCTCCCTTTTCCGCGACAACTCCACGCGCACCCGCTTCTCGTTCTCCAAGGCCACCAACCTACTTGGCCTTGAGCTCCAGGATCTCGACGAGAAGAAGTCCCAGATCGCCCACGGCGAGACCGTCCGCGAGACGGCGACCATGATCTCGTTCATGGCCGATGTCATCGGCATCCGCGACGACATGTACATCGGCGCCGGCGACGCCTATATGGCCGAGGTCGCCGAGTCCGTCGCCGAGGCCCGCAAGGACGGCGTCCTCGACCACCGTCCCACCCTCATCTCGCTGCAGTCCGACTCCGACCACCCCACGCAGTCCTCCGCCGACCTCCTCTACCTCATCGAGGAGTTCGGGGGCCTGGAGAACCTGCGTGGCAAGAAGGTCGCCGTCACCTGGGCCTACAGTCCCTCCTACGGCAAGCCCTTGTCCTGCCCGCAGTCGCTGATCACCCTGCTGCCCCGTTTTGGCATGGATGTCACCCTGGCCCATCCCGAGGGCTACGACCTCATGCCCGATCTCGTCGAGAGGGCCCGCGGCTATGCGGCCGAGTCCGGCACCACCTTCAAGCAGGTGGGGACCATGGCCGAGGCCTTCGAGGGGGCGGACATCGTGATCCCCAAGAGCTGGGCCCCCTATGCGGCCATGGAGCGCCGCACCAAGCTCTATGCCGCCGGTGACGACGCGGGCATCGCCGAGCTCGAGAAGGAGCTCCTCGCTCAGAACGCCACCCACAAGGATTGGTGCTCCACGCGCGAGCTCATGGCCACGACCGCGAACGGCCAGGACACCATCTTCATGCATCCGCTGCCCGCCGACATCTCCGGCGTGTCCTGCGAGAACGGCGAGGTCATGGCCGACGTCTTCGACGACCATCGCGTGGGCATGTACAAGGAGGCCAGCTACAAGCCGTATGCTATCGCGGCCATGATCTTCCTCCAGAAGGTCAAGGACCCCGTCACGACGCTCCGCATGCTCGAGGCCGCCGGCACGCCCCGCTGGAACCAGGCGTAAGGGACGCATCCGGCCTGCGCGCCCATCCCATCCGCGCGGGCCGCGCCCAACGTTCGATCGCCCCCTTGACGGGACCCGGTGCCATCGCCGGGTCCCGTCTTGCCATGGGTCCCCGCGTCCTCATCGGGCGATCGGGCGTCGCGGTGGACGGATGGTTCCCTACAATGGGGGAGATGCAGGGTTTCACAAGGAGGCGCCATGCTTTTGGGATGCGTCATCATGGCCTCGGGCGAGGGCGAGCGCTACCGCGCGGCGGGGGGATCGGGCAACAAGCTCCTGGCCGACGTCGAGGGTGTGCCGCTCATCGTGCGGACGGCTGCGTCGGTGCCCCGCGACGTCTTCGAGCCCGTCGTCTCGACGCGCTGGGACGAGGTGGCCCGCGCTCTCGACGCGGCGCTGCCGCAGGTGGGCGTCGTCGTGCACCGCGGCGTCCTGCGCAGCGAATCGCTGCGCGCGGGGCTCGAGCGCGGGGCCCGTCGCTGGGATGGGTGCCTGTTCCTCCCGGGGGACCAGCCCCTGGTGGGGGAGGGGAGCTTCCGTGCACTGGCCCGCGCCCTTGCCTCCGATCCCTCCCGCGCCCATCGCCTCGCGCGCGCGGGGCGCCCGGCGAGCCCGGTCGTGTTTCCGCGCTCCTGCTTCGAGGCGCTGCTCGCCCTCGATGGCGCCGACGGCGGCTCGACGGTGCTGCGCGCCTCCCCGTCGTCTCCGGGCCTCGTTGAAGCCGCCTCGGATCGGGAGCTCTTGGATATCGACGACCCAGACGACCTCGCGACCGTCCGCGCCATCGTGCGCGGCCTCGCGGGATGACCCAACGGAAAGGGGGAGACCATGATCATCATCAAGGGCGGCGAGCTCATCGCGCCCGAGGGGCCGCGCATCGCCGACCTGGCCCTTGACGAGGGCAGGATCGCCCGCATCGCCGATTCGATCGAGCCTGCGGAGGGCGACACGGTCGAGGACGCCCGCGGATGCTGGGTGTTCCCCGGCTTCATCGATGCGCACACGCATCTCCAGTGCTGGACGGGCATGGACTGGACGGCCGACAGCTTCGAGACCGGAACCCGCGCCGCGGCCTGCGGCGGGACCACGACGATCGTTGACTACGCCACGGCGGACCGCGGCGTCTCCATGCCCCACGCGCTTGGGGAGTGGCACGCCCGCGCCCGGGGCCGTTGCACCGCCAACTACGCCTTCCACATGGCCCTAGCCGAGTGGGGCGAATCGAGCGCCGCCGACTTGGCCCTCATGCGCGAGCGCGGCGTGTCGAGCTTCAAGACCTATCTGGCCTACGACCACCTGCGCCTCGATGACGCCGAGACGCTGCAGGTCCTCGAGGCGCTCAAGCCCTTGGGCGGCCTGCTCTGCGTCCACTGCGAGAACGGGACCATCATCGACCATCTGCAACGGCGGGTGCTCCGCAGCGGCCTCACCGGTCCCGCGGGCCATCCGGCATCCCGCCCCGCCGAGTGCGAGGCCGAGGCCATAAGCAGGCTGCTCTATCTGGCCCGCATGGCCGGGGATGCCCCGGTGAACGTCGTCCATCTCTCGACGGAGCTGGGTCTCGAGGCGATCCGCGCCGCCCGCTCGCGCGGACAGGCCAACATCTTCGTCGAGACCTGCCCCCAATATCTCTTCCTCGACGAGTCGCGCTACCACGAAAAGGGCGAAGACGGCTTCGCCGGCGCCAAATACGTCATGAGCCCGCCTTTGCGCTCCCCCTCCGACACCGCCGCGCTGCGTCGCGCCGTCGTCGAGGGCGAGATCGACACCATCGCCACTGATCACTGCTCCTTCAACCTGCGAGGTCAGAAGGATCGGGGACGCGGCGATTTCACGGCGATCCCCAACGGGGGCCCGGGCGTGGAGCACCGCCCCGTGGTGATGCTGAGCAAGATGGGGGAGGAACTGGGGCCGCATGGGCTCATGCGGCTCATGAGCGAGAACCCCGCGCGCGTCTTCGGGATGTTCCCCCGCAAGGGATGTTTGGCGGAGGGCTCGGACGCCGACATCTGCGTGTGGGATCCGCGTGTGGTATGGACCATCTCGGCGTCCACCCAGCACCAGGCGGTCGACTACACGCCATGGGAGGGCATGGAGGTGCGCGGCCGCGCGGCCCGCGTCTATGTCAACGGCCTGCTCGCGGTGGTCGACGGGGAGCCCACGGGCGCCCTGCCCGGGTGCTTCGTGGAGCGCTAGCGTCCGCCGCGCGAGGAGGCTGACTCCAGGGTCCCGCGCCGCATGCCCCCGAGGAAGACGGGGCAGGGGAGGGAGGCGGCGAGCAGGCGCGCGAGCTCGTGGGCCCTCGCGCCCGCGAGCGGGTTATCAGCTTGGTTGACGATGACGAGGTCACGCCCCCCGGCTCCGACGAGCCCCTCGGCGGCCACGGCTCGGGCGACGAGCTCGGGTGTGGCGGCGTCATCCGGTCCCGCGCCGGTGAGGGAGCAGAAGACCTCGGGGCGATGGACCGCCTCCCGGACGGGGTGGCCGAGTCCGGAGGCACCGATGACGAGTATGGTCCGCTCGCTCGATGCGGGGATCACCGGCTCGTGGGCGGCGTGCGCCTTGAGCGGCAGGCGCTTGGATCCGTCGGCCTCGACGAGCACGTGGTCGGCGTGGGCGGAGAGCGCGTCGAGGCCGCATGCGGGGGCGACGAGCTTCCCCGTCCCCTCCTCGATGCGGCCCGCCGCGACGATGCGCCCGGGCCCCATGAGCTGCCGGACCCCCTCGACGGTCTCGGCGTGCGGGATCCCGTCGGGCGGGAACATATGGGTCGACGTCGCGAGGACCACGCGCGCCCCGCGCCCGGCGAGCGCTCGGGCACCGCAGGAGAGCAGGGTCGATTTGCCGCCGCTCCCTATGACGGAGGTGACGCCGCGCGTCGCCTCCAAGATATCCGCGAGGCCATGCATGCCGCGCCCCTCTCGTGGATGTCCCGGCGCCGCCGATTCGCCTGGACCGCGAGCGCCATGCCGTGATGGGTTAACGGTACCATGGGAGGCGCCCCCTTGCGCTCCCGATGACGAGGGGACGCTCCGATGGATGTGGATAGGAGGATGGGAGATGCCGATTGTCGATGCGAGGGGACGCACCTGTCCCGAGCCGGTCGTCATGACCATGAGGGAGCTCGACGCGCTCGCGTCGTCCGGGCGCACCGCCGAGCCCGTCGAGGTGCTCGTCGACGACGAGGTGGCGGTCGAGAACCTCCGCCGCCTGGGGGCCTCGCACTCAAGGTCGGTCGTGGTCTTGTCGGAGGATGCGGGCTCATGGCGGGTGTCCCTCGTGGCCGACGGTCCGGCCCCCGCCGCAGGGGCCGTGGCGCCCCCCGTCCCCGACCCATCACCCGACGCGCTCGCGGGGCGGGTCGTCATCGTCGGCGGGTCGTCTCTGGGCCGCGGCGACGACGAACTCGGCGCCATCCTCATGCGCGGGCTGATCTACGCGCTCGCCAACAACGACCTCGTCCCCGCCACGATGGTCTTCCTCAACGGGGGCGCGCCCCTCACCTGCGAGGGATCGGCGTCGCTCGATGACATTCGCCAGCTCGAAGAGCGCGGGTGCTCGGTGTTGACCTGTGGGACCTGTCTGGATCACCTTGGGCTCAAGGACCGTCTCGCGGTGGGCGGGGTCACGAACCTCTATGCCATCGCGCAGCTGCTCCTCTCGCCGGGGGGCGTGGTCGAGCTGTGATCTACCTCAACTGCGCCGCAACCTCCATGAAACGGCCGCCCTGCGTGATCGATGCCGTCGCCAAGGCCATGGCGGGGATCGGCAGCTCGGGCCGGGGGGCCGCCGACGACGACCTCGCCGCCTCGCGCGTCATGATGCGCTGTCGCATGGTCCTGGCCGACCTGCTGGGCGCGGAGCGCCCCGAGCGCGTGGTGTTCTGCGCGAACGCGACGCAGGCGCTCAACACGGCCCTCTTCGGCCTGCTGCGTCCGGGCGATCGCGTCGTCACCACGGTCATGGAGCACAACTCGGTCCTGCGTCCGCTCAACGTTCTCGCACGCGACCGCGGCGTCGAGGTTCACCATGTCGGCCTCGGCGCCGATCAAGCCCTCGATCTCGATGCCCTTGAGCGGGAGATGACCCCTGGGACCCGTCTTGTCGTGTGCACGCACGCCTCGAACCTCACGGGCGACGTCGTCGATATCACCCGCGTCGCGCGGCGGGCGCACGAGGTGGGCGCCCTGCTGCTCGTCGACGCCGCCCAGACTGCGGGCGCGCTTCCCATAGACATGCGCTCCTTCGGCATCGACGTGCTCTGCTTCACCGGTCACAAGGCCCTCATGGGTCCCCAGGGGACGGGCGGCCTCGTCGCGGCCCCCTCGGTCGATATCGAGCCCCTCGTGCATGGGGGGACGGGGATCCACTCCGCCGATCCGTTCCAGCCCGTGTCCTGGCCCGACCATCTCGAGGCGGGGACGGCCAACGCCCATGGGCTCGCCGGGCTCGCCGCCGCGGCCTCCTATGTGTCGGAGCGCGGGCTCGATGCCATCGCGGCCCACGGGGAGCGCCTGCGGTCCCGTTTCGTGCAGGGCGCCCGTGCGATCCCCGGCCTCGTGGTGCACGGGGCGCTCGAGGCAGCCTTCGGCCACACCCCCACCGTCGCGCTGAACCTCTCGGGTATGGCGTCATCGGACCTCGCGGACATGCTGGCGCGCGAGCACGGCATCGCCACGCGCGCCGGCCTGCACTGCGCGCCACTCATGCATCGTGCACTCGGCACCGAGGACCGCGGGGCCGTCCGGTTCTCCTTCGGCTGCCTCACGACCGACGACGAGGTCGACGCGGCACTTTCGGCCCTCGAGATCATCGCGCGCCGCGTGAAGGTGGCGTTATGACGCGGCGGACGGGGGATACCCGTTCCGCATCGTGGGTGGCCTCGTTCCCGAGCACCCATGACGCGATGCTCGCCGAGGTGCTGTGCGCCGAGGCGAGGGTGCCAGGCCGGATCATACCGCTGCCCGTGCAGATCGACGCCGGCTGCGGACTTGCGTGGAAGATGCCCCGCGAGGCCCGCGAGAGCTTCGAGGCGGCGATGGCGGGTCGCGTGGCGGTGGCGGGATATCATCTGATGGAGCTCTAGCCGGTCTCGCGCCGGAGGGGAGGAAGCATGCTGGTTTACGTGAGGGGTGCGGGCGACATAGCGTCGGGCATCGCGCTGAGGCTGCATCGAAGTGGGTTCGACGTCGTCATGGCCGATGTCGCCGAGCCCACGTGCATTCGCAGGACCGTGGCGTTTTGCGAGGCGATCCGCACGGGTTCCGCCACGGTCGAGGGGGTGCGCGCCCGTTTGGCGAGGGACGCCTCGCAGGCGCGAGCCATCGTCGACGGGGGCGATATCGCCGTGGCGGTCGATCCGGACGCCTCGCTCGTGGATGGGCTCCGCCCCGACGGGCTCGTCGATGCCATCCTCGCGAAGCGGAACCTGGGGACGACGATGGGCATGGCCCCCGCCGTGGTGGGCGTGGGGCCGGGCTTCACCGCGGGTCTCGACTGCCACGTGGCGGTCGAGACCAAGCGTGGGCATCATCTCGGTCGCGCGCTCTATTCCGGGTCGCCCGCACCCAACACCGGCGTGCCGGGCGTCATAGCGGGACACGCCGCCGATCGCGTGCTGCGCGCGCCGGCGACGGGGCCCTTCGAGTGCGTCGCCGCCATAGGAGATGCCGTCCATGCCGGCGGCGTGGTCGCGCGGGTGGCAGGAGAGCCCATGGTCGCTACCATCGACGGGGTCCTCCGCGGGCTCCTGGCCCCTGGTATCCAGGCCACGAGGGGCATGAAGGCGGGGGACATCGATCCTCGGGGAGATGCCTCGTTCTGCCTTTCGGTGAGCGACAAGGCCCGTGCCGTGGCGGGCGGTGTCCTCGAGGGGCTCCTGCATGTCTGGTCGGAATCGGGGGAGGGGGCGCGCCATGGCCGATGACGTGAGGCTCACCAAGCTCGCGGAGTGCGCGGGATGCGGTGCCAAGGTCGGTGCGGGCGAGCTCGCGCGCCTCTTCGAAGGGTTCGAGCCCCCTTCCGACCCCAACCTGCTCGTGGGCTTCGACCGCTCCGACGACGCAGCGGTCTATCGCGTCGCGCCCGATGTGGCGATCGTGCAGACGCTCGACTTCTTCCCACCGATCGCCGACGACCCCTTCGTCTTCGGGGCCATCGCGGCGGCGAACGCCCTCTCCGACGTCTTCGCCATGGGTGGCGAACCCAAGACGGCCCTCAACATCATGATGGTCCCCGAGGACATGGATCCGGGTGTCGTCCGCCAGATCCTGCGCGGCGGGGCCTCGAAGGCCGCCGAGGCCGGCGCGGCGGTGTGCGGGGGCCATAGCATCTACGATCGCGAGCCGAAGTACGGCATGGCGGTGACGGGCGTGGTCCACCCCGACGCGATCCTCACGAACGCGGGCGCCCGCGCGGGCGACGCCCTCATCTACACCAAGCCCTTGGGATTGGGGATCCTCTCCACCGGCGCCCGGGCGGGGCTTGTGGGGGCGTTGGATGAGGAGCGGGCCCTCGCGGCCATGATGGAGCTCAACAGGGCCGCTCGCGATGCGATGGCGGGGTATCGGGTCCATGCGTGCACCGATGTCACGGGGTTCGCGGTGGTGGGGCATGCGCTGGAGATGGCCGAGGGGGCGGACGTGGGCATCGAGCTCGACGCATCGGCCTTCGAGGTGCTCGATGGCGCCCGCGAGCTCGCCGCCATGGGTATCGTCCCCGCCGGGGCCTATCGCAACCGGCGCTTCGCCGAGCCGCGCGCGCTCCTCGACGGGGTCCCGCTCGACATGGCCGACGTGCTCTTCGACCCGCAGACCTCGGGCGGGCTCCTGATCGCCGTCGATCCGGCCGACGCCTCCGCGCTCCTGCGCGACCTCGCCCAGCGTGTGCCCGCGGCGCGCCTGGTGGGGCGCGTGACCGAGCACTCCCGCGATCCGCACCGCGTCGTGGTGACCTACAATAGCTAGCAGGTCCCCCAGATTCGCGGTCCGGGCCGTCGCGCTTGGGTCGCGTTGGGACAAGAAGGGATGATTACCATGGAAAAGATCGACATCGTCTCCTGGATGCTCGACTCGATCGACGCCGACGGAGCGGTCGAGTTCGTCGTCGTCACCGCGACCGACGGCTCGGCTCCCCGCGGGGCGGGCGCGTGGATGGCGGTGCGCGCTGACGGGTCCTTCGCCGGGACGGTCGGCGGGGGCCGACTCGAGGCGCTCGCCCTCCAGCGCGCTCCCGAGCTTTTGGCGTCCGCCTCCTCGGAGCTCGCCCGCTACGACATAGGCGGTGCGGCCAAGAGGACCGGCATGGTCTGCGGCGGAGTGGTCGACCTGTGCTTCGCCTATCTCGACGCCTCGGCCCGTCCGGCCCTGGAGACCGCGCGCGATATCCTCGCGACCCGGGGCGAGGGCGTCCTCTCGATGAGCCTGGCGTCCTTCGGTGGCGCCTTGGACGGGGATGCCGACGGGGACAAGACCGTCTCGGGTGATTTGGAGCTGCGCGTCGAGACGGTGGCCGACCAGTCCTCCCTCCACGCGGGGGTCGTGGATGGCCTCTATCTCGAGCCGCTCTGTCCCGAGGGCTTCGCATACGTGATCGGCTGCGGTCACGTTGGTCGGGCGCTCGTCCCCGTGCTCGTCGGTGCGGGATTCGCGGTCATAGCCTGCGATAACCGCCCCGAGGCGCTCGAGGGCCCTGGTCTCGATGGCGTCCTCGACCGTCGTGTGGTGGATTACGCCGACATCGCGCCCTCATGCCCCATCGGCCCGCGCGACCTGGTGGTCGCGAGCACCTCGTCGCATGGGACGGACCTCGCGGTGGTGACGCAGGCCCTGGCCGCGGGCCCCGCGTACCTGGGGTGCATGGGGAGCAAGAAGAAGACCGCCTTCGTGCACGGTAAGCTCGAGGAGCGTGGCTTCACGCACGAGCAGGTCACGGGTATCCATATGCCCGTGGGCGTGCCCATAGCGTGCGAGACGCCGGCCGAGATCGCGATCAGCATCGCGGCGGAGATGATCGATTTTAGGCGCACCCATCTCGTCCCGCGCGCCTAAGGGCGCGACCCAATCTGGGGAGATCGTCGCGTTTTCCCCGGATTGGGTTGAAGTTTGCCGCCTGCCCGCTAACATCGAGGGCGCGATGCACGACGATGTTCGGGGGCTGGCGGCTATGGTGATGAACGACGGCGGGGATATCGGCAGGGAGGACGGCGCGACTCGGGAAGCGGTGTCAACGGATCCGCTGCGCGTCCCGCCCGTGGAGCCCTTGGAGGGGCTCGTCTCCCCCGAGGAGATCAAGATCGGCGAGCGCGTCGGGCGCAAGCGCGGCCAGGAGCCGGGGCCCTTCCTGTTCTTCGCCGAGCTCAACGCGGGCCTCATCCTCACCGCCGCGGCCATCGTCCTCTTCAAGACGCCCAACCATTTCGCCTTCGGCGGCACCTCAGGCGTGTCGGTCGTCCTCTCCACGCTCTTCCCCCAGCTCCCCGTCGGTGCCTTCATGTGGATCATCAACGCGGTCCTGGTGGCGCTGGGCTTCCTGTTCCTTGAGCGCAAGGCCATCATGTGGAGCGTCTTCGCGTCCTTCGCCCTCTCGGGGTACGTCTCGCTCTTCGAATCCCTTAGGCCGCCCGTCTCCTCGATCACGGGCGATATGTGGCTCGATCTGTGCTTCGCGGTGATCCTGCCTGCTCTGGGGAGTGCCATCGTGTTCGATATCGGGGCCTCCACAGGCGGGACCGATATCCTCGCCATGATCCTCAAGCGCCACTCCACGATGGAGATCGGCCGCGCCCTGCTGCTGGTGGATATCGGCATCGTCTGCGTGGCGGCGGTGCTCTACGGCCCCCGCGTGGGACTCTACTGCGTCCTCGGTCTCTTTGCGAAGACCCTGGTGGTCGACAAGGCGATCGAGAACATACGCCTTCGCAAGGTGTGCACGGTCATCTGCAAGGAGCCCCTCAAGGTCGAGAGTTACATCGTCAAGGAGCTCAAGCGCACCGCGACCATCAGCCGCGGCTACGGGGCGTTCACGGGTCAGTGCGTGACCGTCATCATGAGCGTGCTGAGCCGTCGCGAGGCGGTTAGGCTGCGCCGTTATGTCCGCACGGTCGACCCCGATGCGTTCATAACGATCGTGGACAGCTCCGAGATCGTGGGCAAAGGGTTCCGCGGGGTCAACTGACGCGCGGCTCAGTCCTCGGCGAGGAAATCGATCGCGTACTGCGCGGCGAGCATGCTGCCGCCCGCGAGCACGGTCTCGTCGACCTTGAAGAAGCACGAATGCTGGGCGAAGGTGGCCCCGATCTGCGGGTTCCGGCATCCCACGAACGCAAGGGCACCCGGAACATGCTGCAGATACTCGGAGAAATCCTCGCCCGAGAGCGTCCCGCGATAGTGGCCCTCGGCCTGCTCGCCCAGGACCTTGAGGAGCGCTTGACGCCCGCGCTCCGCGCAGATGGGGTCGTTGTCGACCTTCACGTTGGCGACGGTGTAGTCGGTGAGTTCGGCCTCCGCTCCCAGCGCCATGGCGGTGTGCGTGACGATGCGGTCGATGAGGCCCGGCATCATCTGGTGGGCGGCGTCGCTGTAGGTGCGCACGGTGCCTGTGAGGTACGCCGATCCGGCAATGACGTTGCGGGCGCTGCCGCCGTGGATCTCGCCGACCGTCACGACCGCGGGCTCGTAGGGGCTTATCTCGCGCGAGACGATCGTCTGCAGGGCGTTGACGATCTCCGCCGCCGCCATGACGGCGTCGGCGCCGCGCTGGGGCATGGCGCCGTGGCAGGAGGTGCCGTGGATGTCGATGCGGAACCAGTCGGTGTTGGCCATGCGGGGGCCGGGCTCGATCGATATCTTCCCGGCGTCCACCTCGCTCCAGATGTGCATGGCGAAGGCGCCGTCGACGCCCTCGCAGACGCCGGCGGCGGTCATCATCTTGGCCCCCTGGCCGTTCTCCTCGGAGGGCTGGAAGACCACGCGCACCTCGCCGTGGATGTCGTCGGTCATGTGCCGCAGGATCTGGAGGCATCCGAGCATCATGGCGATATGGCAGTCGTGGCCGCAGGCATGCATGTAGCCCTCGTTGACGGAAGCGAACTCCTCTTCCGTCCGCTCGGTGACGGGGAGGGCGTCTATGTCGGCGCGCAACAGGATACGTCGACGCGGCGTGCCGTCGGCGCGATAGGCGTCGGGCGCCGTCCCGCGCAGCGTCGCCACGACACCGGTCTCAAGGGGTCGCTCGTAGGGCACGTTCATCGCATCGAGCTGCCCGCAGATGTCGGAGGTGGTCCGCACCTCGTTGAGGCTCGCCTCGGGATATTTGTGGAAATGCCTGCGCTGGCGGATGATATAGGGCTCGAACTCGCCGGCTATGTCCCTGATGGCCTGGGTCACCTGCTCGGGCGTGCGCGTCTCCTCGTGGTCCATGATCTGCTGCGCCTTCGTCTTCCCCATGCTCGAGTCCCTTCGTCCACCGCCCGATGTCGTTATCTGGCTTCCACTCTATCACGACGAAGGGGGCGGGGTCCCATTTCGTCGCCCCGGATGGCGTTTTGCGCTAGCATGCTGTTCCATAGGGCATGTCCAGCCGACGGGGAGGAACCTCGTCGCCTCCTGCCCGCTTCGCATTCACATGCGTCCTGTCTTTTGGGCGCGCCGACGGCAAAGAGGTGGGATCATGGCGCTCAAGGCCGATCTGGTCATCCGTTCGTCCCGTGTGTTCACGGGTCTCCCGGGCGAGGACGGTGCGCGGGAGCTCGCCATCGCCATCGCCGGCGATCGCATCGTGGCGACGGGCGACCCCGCCGACATCACGGCATCCGCCCCCGCATCGACGCCGGTGTGCGACCTCGGCGACGCGCTCGTCTGCCCCGGTTTCCACGATGCGCACCTGCATTTCTTCCACACCGCCCTGGGGTCGTCCCCCTATATGCTGATGGAGATGGGCCGAAGCGAGGAGGACCTCGTGGCCAAGACGCGCCGGTTTGCGGCCTCCCTGCCCGACGACGCTTGGGTTGTCACCCAGGGATGGCGCGACTATCGCTGGGATCCTCCCATTCCGCCCACCAAGCGCTCGTTGGACGAGGCGTTCCCGAATCGCCCCTGCGCCATGTACTCGGGAGACGGCCACACCATGTGGCTCAATTCGCGCGCGCTCGATCTCATGGGCATCACGCGCGACTCGGTGCCACCCGAGGGCGGGAGCTACGACAAGGACGAGGCGGGGGAGCTCACGGGCATCGTCCGCGAGGCCGCTGCGATGCAGCTGCTCCCGCGCATGCTGGAGTGGATCTCGTCCGATCGCATCGAGCGGGTCTATGCCGACCAGATGGCGCGTATGGCCGCGGAGGGCATAACCTCCATCTGCGATATGTCGCTCATGCCGCTGCCCGGTTTGGATTTCATCCGCGATGATGTCTATGAGGCGCTCGAGGCCCGCGGCGCGCTCACCCTGCGCGCCCATCTGTTCCCCACGCTCCTCGACGACCAGTCTCGTCTGGAGGGCATGCAGGAGCGCTATCGCGAGAGCAGCCTCTTGCGGGCACCCGGCTTCAAGCAGTTCTTCGATGGCGTGTCCAGCCAGCATACGGCCTATCTCACCGAACCCTACGCCAACCCGAGGTTCACCGGCGACAGGGGAAGGCTCACCGTGTCCAAGGAGCGCATGCGCACCATGGTGCTCGCTGCGGCGAGCCGTGGCCATGCCGTGCGCATCCACACCATAGGGGATGGGGCCATCCATGCGGCGCTCGACATCTTCGAGGAGGCCCGACGCCGTTTCGGTGCCCCCGCGCAAGGGCGGAACACCCTCGAGCATCTTGAGAACCTGTTACCCGAAGACATAGCCCGCCTGCGCGAGCTCGATGTCCTCGCCTCCTCGCAGCCCTGCCATATCACCTTGGATCCGGGTGGCCCGGAGCGAGATCTGGGCCTCGACCGCAGCAAGATCATGTGGCCCTTCGCCACCTATCTGGCGCGCGGGGTGGATCAGGCCTTCGGCACCGACTCGCCCATCACGCCGGTGACGAGCATGGATGTGCTCTACACCGCCGTCACCAGGCGTGACCCCTCCTCGCATTGGCCCGAGGGCGGTTGGCTGCCCTCCGAGTGCATCTCCATCGCGGACGCGTTGCGCATCTACACCGCGGGCGGTGCCGCGGCGGCGGGGCGCCAGGGCGAGCTGGGGCGGATCGCGCCCGGCATGCTCGCGGACCTCGTGGCGCTCGACTGCGATATCACAGCATGCGATCCGGAGGAGATCCAGTCGGCACGGGTCCTTGTCACCTACGTGGGGGGACGCCTGGTCTTCGAGCGATGAGCACGCCGCTCGCCCCCGATCGCCTGCCTGTGCCCCTGCGGCGCGAGCGACGTCTTCCATCCGCAGGATCGTATCTGCTTGAAAAAAGCAAAATGGATGAAATCGTCTAATTTGAGTGCA
>JAXDWR010000077.1:0-16617 GCA_034088265.1 Collinsella sp.
GAGATGAGGCCGTTGGGCTCGTTCACGAACTCGATGTAATCGGAATCGCTCGCCATCTCCGCGGGAAAGCTCACCTCGATGCCCGTGTCGGTCCTGATCTTGTGGTTGCGGACCGACGCGCGCTCGACGTGGGCGCGCTCGACGTGGGCGCGCTCCGGCACATGCCGCTCCTCGAGCTCCGCCTTGATGGCATCACGGATGACGGGCTCGTCCTCGAACGCCTCGTCGACGATGTCCCAGGGAGGGAGCTCCTCGTCCGCCTCGACGGCCTCGGCGACCGCCGCCTTGGCCCGCGCCAGGGCGACCGCCGTGTTGGCGCCGTGCTCCTCCGCCACCTGCTCGACCACACGCGCGACCTCGTCGATCACCTCCTTGCCCGAGACCCCCTCCTCGCACTGCAGAAGACCTTCGGGGATGAGCAGGACATCCTCTCCGGCGATCTTCCGCTTCCGATCCTGATAGAGCACCTCCAGGGAACTCGCCCGCACAAGCGCCAAGGATCCGATCTTTTGCGAGGGGCTCGGCAGGATGGCGTAATGGCGCGCGATATCGTTGCGGACGCTTCCCCCGTCGTGAGACACCTCGTGCATGAACGCCATGCGGCTCCCCATGAGCAAGATCGCGAACCAGCGAACCTCCTCGTCGTCTTCGAAATCGGCCACGAGCACGTCGGTCGACTCGGGCTTGTCCGCCTTGGCGAGCTCGGATGCGACGAACTCCGCGACCTGCTGGGACAGTCCGATGAAATCCCGATCGCCAAACAGATAGCGCTTGACCTCCCCCGCGAAGGCGCTCCCCTCTTGGAACGCGGAGCGGCGGTTCTCACCCGACGTGCGCGCTCGACGCAGGTGGGAGGTGAGGAACGACCTGACGGTGCGCGCATCCAGATCGAGCTCCCGCTGGGATATCACGTTGACCGCCGACTCGAAGTCGAGGATATGGAGGATGGCATGGTTGATTCTCATGGGATTCCCTTTCCAAGAAGAGGGCGCCATCGAACGGTGCCCGTTCGATGGCGCCCATGAAGGCGACGGGATGGCGGGAGGCCTAGCGCTTGACGACGACGAGCGGATCGCCGATCTTCACCAAGGGATGGCCGCCGAAGAAGGTGTTGGAGTCGCCGATGAGCTTGATCTGATCGGATAGCTCTGGATTGGCCACCATGATGGTGACCACATCCTCGTAGCCGGCCGCCTTGATCGCGCTCGAATCGAAGACCAAGAGGGGATCTCCCGCCGAGACCTTCTGCTCGGACTCGACCAGACGGGTGAAGCCCTTGCCCTCCATGTTTATCGTATCGATCCCGACATGGATGACGACCTCGACACCCGTGTCGGTCCTCAATCCGATGGAATGGTTGGTGACCGTGGTCGCCGCGACGCGACCGTCGGCCGGGGCATAGATGGTGTTGCCGACCGGAACGATGCCGTAGCCGCGCCCGAACAGACCGGAGGATATGACCTCGTCGCTGATCTCGCTCAGATCGACGAGGACCCCCGAGATGGGAGCATAGAGGCAGTCGGGCCTCGTCGCAAACGAGGCGCGCGGATGCTCCACCCTCTCGTTGCTGAAACCCAATGACTTTCTGATCATGTCGAGGATAATCATGGATACGACCCCCTTTAGGTGCTGCGCGGGCATGGCCCGATGCCAACGACCCGCCGATGGTCATATCATACCCAATCGATGAGTTGACGAGCGGGATGGAACGCATCCCATGGAAAAGGCGTCCCGCCCACTGGAGGACGGGACGCCTCGAAAGTCATCGATCGACGGGAACCGCTAGGCCTCGAAGTCGATCTGGTCGATAACCTCCTTGAGGGCGGCGGCGGAGCGATGGAGCTCGGCGAACTCGCTCTCGTCGAGGGAGACGGGCACACGGCACTCGACGCCGTTGCGACCGACGATCGTGGGCATGGAGATGGCGATCTCCTCGAGTCCGTACTCACCGACCATGAGACTCGAGACGGGGAGGATGTGCTTCTCGTCGCGCATGATGGCGGTGCAGAGACGCTTGACGGACATGGCGATGCCATAGTAGGTGGCGCGCTTCTTGGAGATGATCTCGTATGCGGCGTTCTTGACGTCGTCGGCGATGCGCTTCTGGGTCTCCTCATGATCGAAATGACCGCGCATCTCGCAGAAGTCATGCAGGGGCACGCCGGAGACGTTGGCGCTCGACCAGACGGCGAGCTCGGAGTCGCCATGCTCGCCGATGATGTAGGCGTGGACGTTGCGGGGATCGACACCAAGATGGTTGCCGAGGGCGTCCTTGAGGCGGGCGGAGTCGAGCACGGTGCCCGAGCCGATGACGCGGCTCTCGGGGAGGCCGGACATCTTGATGGCGGCATAGGTCAGCACGTCGACGGGGTTGGAAACGATGAGGAGGATCCCCTCGAAGCCGCTGTCACGGATCTGGGGGATGATGGACTTGAAGATGTTGACGTTCTTGTTGACGAGATCGAGGCGGGTCTCGCCGGGCTTCTGTGCGGCGCCGGCGGTGACGACGACGATCGCGGCGTCCGAGACATCCTTGTAGTCGCCTGCATAGATCTTCATGGGGGTGCCGAACGGGGAGCCATGGCTGATGTCGAGGGCCTCTCCCTCGGCGCGGTCACGGTCGACATCGATGAGGACCATCTCGGAGAACAGGCCACTCTGCATCAGCGCGAACGCAGAGGAGGAGCCAACGAAGCCGCAGCCGACGATGGCGACTTTCCTGTCGTTAATCATATGGGAACCCTTTCTCGAAGACGAAACGTTGCGATGCGCGCGCATCACCCGAACCTTCGCCACGTGCAACTATCATTCTAATCCTCGCAGACGCACCCGCTTCCCATTTTTCGTCCTTTCTGGAAGCATATGGCGGGAGGCGGACCACCCGGATGACTTGCTAGCACCTGGAGAAGAGGTCCCTTATCCCAAGATGCCGGCAGCGCGGATCGCCCCGACGGCCTCGCGCAGGCCCTCGGGAGGCAGCACGAGCGCCATGCGGACGTAACCCTCCCCCGACGGGCCAAAGCTCGAACCCGGGGTGACGATGACGCCGGCCCTCTCCATGAGCTCCTCGCAAAACGCCATGGAATCGGTGCGACCGCCGGGAAGCCTGGCCCAGATGAACATGGAGCCATGGGCGTTGGGGCGCTCCCAGCCCAAGGCCTCGAGCCCGTCGCAGAGCGCGTCGCGGCGCTCCTGGTACACGAGCCGCTGATCCTCGACCTGGTCGAGCGGGCCTTCGAGAGCGGCGATCGCCGCTTTCTGGATGGGGAAGAACATGCCGAAATCGATCTGACCACGCAGCTTGGCGAAAGCGGCGACGACGTCGGAGCGACCGACGATGAACCCGATGCGGGCGCCGGTGACGTTGAATGACTTGGAGAGCGAGAAGAACTCGACGCCCACCTCGAGGGCACCGGGATGGGCGAGGAAGGTCCCTCCGGCGGGGCCGTCGAACACGATGTCGGAGTACGCGTTGTCATGGACGATGAGCAGGTCGTGCTCGCGGGCGAACGCGATGATCTCGTCATAGAGCGCATCGTTCCCCACGCTGCCGACGGGGTTGGCGGGCAGGGAGACGATCATGTACTTGGCGCGATCCGCGACCTCGGGATCGATCCCGGCGACATAGGGGAGGAAGTCATGCTCCGCGCACAGCGGATAGTACTCGAGCTTCGCCCCGGCTATCTTGGCACCAGCCTCGAACACGGGATAGCACGGATCGGGCACGAGCACCGTGTCGCCGGGGTTGAGGAGGGCGAGCCCCAGGTGCCCCACCCCCTCCTGGGTCCCGTTGCACGAGGCGACCATGTCGGGCGTGATGCCAGGGACGCCGAAGCGGCGGTCGTAGTAATCGCAGACAGCCTGCTTGAGCTCAGGAAGGTCGCGCAGGGAGTACTTCCACATCTGGGGGTCCCGCGCGGCGTCGACGAGGGCGTCGACGACGTGGTCATAGGGCTTGAAGTCGGGGGTGCCCACGGAGAGGTTGTAGATGGTGCGACCCTCGGCCTCGAGCTTGAGGCGCTTGGCGTTGAGGGCGGCGAACACCTCAGCGCCGAAAAGGTCGAGCTTGTCTGCGAACTTCATAGGAGGGTCCTTCCTGTCGTCGATGGTGGTGGGCCGTGAACCGAGAGGCGCCCGACTCCATCGGGCGCCCTCTCATGCCACTGGGTTATTTGTCTCATTATGCACTGTTTCGACACCAAAACGTCGTCCCGTTCGTTGGACGGAACGACGTTTCAACCGAAACGGAGATGATGGGATCGAGAGGGTCTCGACCTAACGGATCTGGCTGACCTCGATGCCCTTCTCATACTCCTCGACATGGGAGAAATCCCCCAGGCCCGGACATTCGACCACGTTCGCCCCCGTCGCCATCGATCGACGGAGCGCGTCCTCCACACGCTCCGGCTCTGCGGCCCATATGGAGAGGAACGCCGCCAGGGAGGAGTCGCCGGCGCACACCGTCGATAGGACCTTGACGTCGAAGGTGCGACGCGCGAACCAGATATGTTCCCCGTTCGAGAAGAGGGCGCCATCACCGCCGAGGGTGAGCAGGACGTTTTGGGCACCGCGGGCGTGAAGCTCCCCCATCGCGGCCTCGATGGAGGTGACATCGTCGCGGGAGACCTCGATCCCAAAGATGTCGCGCAGCTCGTCGTCATTGGGCTTGATGAGCAGGGGCTGCGCTTCGAGGAGATCGGCGAGCTGTGGGCTCGAGATGTCGAGCACGAAGCGAGCGCCCTTGGCACGGACGCGCTCGATCACGTTGCGCAAGAACCCCTCCGAGGCGTTGGGGGGCAAGGAGCCGGAGATGACGAGGCACTCGATATCCTCGAGCGAGCCGATGAGATCGAGCATGGCCTCCTCGTCCCGAGGCGTGATGGGGGCGCCGGCGTTGACGAGGTTGAACTCGGTGTCCACCCCCGCGTTGAGGAAGACGTTGACCCGGGTGATGCCATCGGTCCAGACCGGTCTGACGTCCACGCCCCGCTCGCGCGCGCCCTCTACGATGAAGCGCCCCGAGAACCCGGCGAAGAAACCGAGTATGGTCGTGTCGACGCCGTAGTGATCGAGGGTGAATGAGACATTGAGGCCCTTCCCGTTGGGCGTGTAGACGGCATCGCGCGTGCGCGTCACCGTGTTGGACTCGAGCCCGTCGCTGCAGATGTTGTAATCGATCGCGGGGTTAGCCGTAAGCGTGTAGATCATGGGAGGCTGGCCAGCTTTCTGGAATCGGGTCCGCACCCTTTGCGAGGGTGCGGACCATGACCTGGATTGGTTGCGGCGCCGGGGACCCAAGGGCCCCGGGCGACGCTGCGGGAAGACCGATCAGTCGAGGCGCCCGTTGATGAGCGCTGCGACCTCGCGGGCATCGTCCTGCGCCTTGCAGGCGGCGCGGAATCCCTCGTCGGTGAGGGCGGTCGCGACCTTCGAGAGGATCTGGAGGTGGGACGTGCCCGCCTCGGCCTCGGGAACGAGCAGGGCGATGGCGCAGGTCACGGGCTGGTCGTCCATGGTCTGCCAATCGGAGATGCCCTCGGTGGCCTTGAGGACCAAGACGGCGGCGCGCTTGATCGTGGCGGATTTGGCGTGCGGGATGGCGAAGCCGTCCATCATGCCCGTGGTGCCCTCGGCCTCGCGAGCGAGGAAGGCGGACTTGAGCGCAGCGGCGTCATCTGCGACACCCTGCTGGACCGCGGCGGTGACGAGGACATCGAGAGCGGCATCGCGGCTGGAGACGGACGCGACCAGCACGTTGTCCGGCTTCACGAAGCCCGTGGCCGACGAGTCGCAGACGGAGTCGGCGTGGGTGGATGCGACGGGGGCACCAGGGGCAGGGGACTCCCCGCTCTTGCCATGGGCGGCCTCGCTGCGCTTGAACATGACGAAGAGCGAACCGCCCACGAGGGAGCCGATGGCGATGGCGAGGACCCAGAGATGGGCGTTCTCGACGACGGGAAGGACCAGGAAGCCGCCATGGGGAGCCGGGTCGTGGACACCGAACATGAGGGTGAGCGTGGCGGCAACGGACGAGGAGAGCATCATGATCGGCATGACCGGCCAGATGTTCTTGGTCATGAACGGGATGGCGCCCTCGGTGATGTGGGTGCAGCCCAGGATGAAGTTGACCAGGCCGGCATCACGGTCCTCACGGGAGAAGTACTTCCCGCCGACGACGACGGCGAAGGTCGTCACGAGGGGAGGGACGATGCAGGCTGCCGAGACGGCCGCCATGAAGTTGGTGCCGAAGGCATAGGTCTCGGTCCCCACGCCTGCCGCGAGGGCCTCGGTGAGCATTGCGGTACCGGTGACGTAGGCCGCCTTGTTGACCGGGCCGCCCATGTCGAACGCGCACATGCAGCCGATCGCCAGGCCCAAGACGACGGGGCCGGAGGCGGAGAGGCCACGGAGGAAGTCCATCATCGCGGTGTTGACGGCGGACATGGGACCCGAGACGGCGAGCATCACGAGGCCGACGATGAGCGTCGAGAACAGCGGGTAGAGGAAGATGGCCTTGAGGCCGTTGAGGCTCGCGGGAAGGCCGGCGAAGACCTTCTCGAGGAGCACGATGGCGTATCCGGAGAGGAAGCCTCCCGCGATGCCGCCGAGAAAGCCGGCACCAACACCCACGCCGCCAGCATCGATGAGACCGGTCGCGGCGTTGACGGGAAGGCCCTGGATGGCGATCATGCCCGCGACGAAGCCGGGGACGAGCGCCGGGCGGCCGCCGATGGACTCGGCGATGTAGGCGGAGAGCACGGGAACCATGAGGCCCATCGCGATTCCGCCGACGATCTTGAGCATCGCGGCGAAGGTGTTGTAGTCAGCCGCGGTCGAATCGAAGGAGGTGATGCCCCACAGGAACGAGGCCGCGGTGAGCACGCCGCCGGCGACGACGAAGACCAGCATATGGGAGACGCCGTTCATGAGGTGGCGATAGAGCTGGTGCCCCAGGGCCTCTCCCCCAGCGGACGCCCCCGTCGAGGCGGGGTCGGCGGCGAGCGCGGAGTCGATCAGCTCACCGGCCGAATCGACGTCGATGGCGCGGGACACGCCAGCGGTGACCATCGGCTTCCCCTCGAAACGGCTCGCCTGGACGTCCTTGTCCGCCGCGATCACGACGGCGCGGGCCGAGGCGATCTCATCCGGCGTGAGGGTGTTCTCGATGCCGGCCTGGCCGTGGGTCTCGACCTTGATGGTGAGCCCCCTCTCGGCCGCCGCTCTCTCGAGAGCCTCCTTGGCCATGAAGGTGTGGGCGACGCCCGTGGGGCAGCCCGTGGCGGCGACAATGTCGTATTGTGCCATGTTCCCTCCTTATCTCCGTGCGCCTAAGTGGCGCCTGTTGTCGATGGCAACGGTATCACTCTCGTATTTGACGATTTTCTTTCATAACTATATTAAGTCGTGAAAGGTATTTCAAGATCGGTGAACGGTATTTTGTTCCGTATGCAAATTACATGCTGAAAGTTTCATATCAAAGATGATGTGATCCGGTATGCTTGTGCCGTATTGATCTTGGGAGGAAACACCATGTCTGATCGGATCGAGCAGCCCAGCGCGCTCCCCCTCATCACGTCCTCGCGCCAGTTCCTGGCCAGCGAGCAACGCATCATCGACTTCATCCTCGCCAACACCGATCGAGCGCCGCACATGACGGGCGCCCAGCTCGCGCGCGCGAGCAGGACCTCGGAGGCGTCGGTGTCTCGCTTCTGCAAGAACCTGGGGTTCAAGAACTACCGGGCATTCCAGTTCTCCCTCGCGCACGACCTGGCCTCACAGACCGAGGGCACCCAGATAACACGCGAGGTGTCGCTCGACGATATAGGGCAGTCACTCGCCAACATCAAGAACACCAAGATCCGCGAGATCGAGTCGACCATCGACGCGCTCGACGAGGAGGTGCTGCGCCGGGTGGTCGACCTCTTCGCGCAGGCGGGGACGATTCTGTTCGCCGCCGTGGGAAACACCATCGCCGTCGCCATCGACGCGTCGATCAAGTTCGGCCAACTCGGGCTCAAGAGCATCGCCAGCACGATCACGGAGAGCTCCACATCGCTCGCACTCACCCTGCATGAGGGCGACCTTCTGGTCCTCATCTCGAACTCGGGTAAATCCCAGCGCCTCGAGCGCGTGCTCAAGGCGGCCAAGACGAGCGGCGCCACGGTGATCATCATCACGAACGACACCAGCTCGCCGCTCGCGAGGCAGTCGGACATCGTGCTGCAAACCGTCAACTACGAGGCGCTCCTCACCACGGTCGACTTCACCTTCTCCAAGATCCCCGCGACCCTCATCATCGAGGTCATCTACAGCTTCCTGCTGCCGCAGATGCCCGATGCACGCGACGCGATCAGCGGCTACGAGGAACTCATCCAGCCGGATAAGGATATGGAGTAGGATCCGGGCCGAGGGGGATCGAGTGCCCCCTCGGCCCCATGGGAGCGCGCTAGAGCGAATCGACCTCGGAGAGCCAAAGCGCGACCGAGGCATCGCTCGGCATGCGCCAATCGCCGCGGGGGCTCACGCTCACCGACCCCACCTTGGGGCCATCGGGCAGGCAGCTGCGTTTGAACTGCTGGGCGAAAAAACGTCGGTAGAACGTGCGAAGCCAGCTCAGGATGACCGCGGGCTCATAGGCGGGCTCGTCGGACGCGGAGGCGGTGGCGAAGGTCCGACACGCCATGCGATAGATCTTGCCCGGGGTGAAACCGAACCGAAGCATATGGAAGAGGAAGAAGTCATGCAGCTCGTAGGGCCCGACGAGCTCCTCGGTGCACTGGGCTATCTCCCCGTCGCCGCCCGGGGGCAGGAGCTCGGGCGAGACGGGGGTGTCGAGCACGTCGAGGAGGACCCCGGCGACCTCGCCGCCAAAGACGTCCGCGGCATACCGCACCAGATGGCGCACGAGCGTCTTGGGGACGCTGGCGTTGACACCGTACATGCTCATGTGATCGGCGTTGTACGTCGCCCAACCAAGGGCGAGCTCGGAGAGGTCCCCCGTCCCGATGACGAATCCCCCGAGCTCGTTGGAGAGATCCATGAGGATCTGCGTGCGCTCGCGCGCCTGCGCGTTCTCGTAGGTGACGTCCGCGACCGCGGGGTCATGCCCTATGTCGAGGAAATGGCGGTGGACCGCCTCGCCGATAGGGATGGTGCGGAAATCGACGCCCAGGTGGTCCGCCAGCCTCTCGGCGTTGCCCTTGGTCCTCCCCGTCGTGCCGAAACCCGGCATGGAGACGGCGTGGATGCCCTTCCGGGAAAGCCCGAGGGCGTCGAAGGCGCGCACCGTGACGAGGAGCGCGAGCGTGGAGTCGAGACCACCCGACAGGCCGATGACCGCCGATGAGGTGTGCGTGTGGGCGAGACGCGTCTCGAGACCGGCGGATTGGAGGCGGAAGATCGTCTCGCACCGCGAGGCGAGGTCGCTCGACCCCGTCGGCACGAACGGCTTTCGCGGGGCGACGCGCGAGGTCTCCAGAGCCGAGTACATGGCGGGCGGGTTGCCCCGAAGGCCCTTGAAGGGGACCTCGAGGACGCCGGAGCGGACATCGGAGCGGACCCAGGTCGTGGAGCGGCGGCGCTCGGAGACCAAGCGCTCGACATCGATATCGGCAACCGTCATGTCACAGGAGAACATCTCGGTCCTTGCGAGCAGGACCCCGTTCTCGGCGATGAGGTTCTCACCAGAGAACACCAGGTCCGTCGTGGACTCGCCCGCGCCCGCGTTGGCATAGGCGTACGCGCAGAAGAGACGAGCCGACTGCCCGCACACCAGATCGCGGCGGTAGGAGGACTTGCCGATGACCTCGCTCGACGCGCTCGCGTTGAGCACGATGGTCGCAGCGCCCTCGACAGCCATCCGCATCGACGGCGGATCGGGGACCCACAGGTCCTCGCAGACCTCCACCCCGATGGCGACATCGCGCATCCCGGGCTCGACGCAGCGGTAGACGATCCCCGCGCCGAAGGGGACGCGCCCGACGATCGACGGGATATCCACCTGGACGGGGGTGGCGGGGGCGGGGGCGAACCACCTCCGCTCGTAGAACTCCCCGTAGTTGGGGAGATGCGACTTCACGGTGAGACCGAGGAGCTCGCCCGCGCAACACACCGCGACGCAGTTGTAGACGCTCTCGCCGAGCGCGAAGGGAAGACCGACGGTGAACAGGAGCGGGATGTCCGCCGTGTCCTCGAGCAGACCGAGGAGGGCCATCTCGGAGGATCGGAGCAACGTCGCATCGTGGAACAGGTCGCCGCAGGTGTAACCCGTGAGGCAGAGCTCAGGAAGGACGAGGACCGAGACCCCCTCCTGCTCGGCGGCGATGACGCACTCCAGAATGGCGGCGGCGTTGCCGGCGACATCGGCCACGCGGATCCGCGGCGTCGCGGCGGCCACGCGAAGGAACCCGTCGTGCTCCCCCGCCGCTGGCATCCCATGGATCTCGGTAGCAAGCATGTCAGCCATCATCTCTCCCCTCTCGTTGGCATCGCCATCACATTATAGGCGCTCGAGGCTCCAAGGGGGCTTTGGGCATGGAGCCGAGGGAGGCAACGGAGCGGAGGCTATGTGTCGCTTCTCTCTGTTCTCCCGCGCCCAACCGTTTCCCCACTCGCACATGGGTACAGACATGAGGGAATCACAAGGCGCCCTGGCGCCAGACCATGAAAAGGGAGGCCCATGGAACGGAGATCCTGGGAAGGCGACATATACGACGCGCGACGCGATACCACGATAGGGAACACCCAGCTCATCGCAAAGAGGAAGGGCCTGTTCGAGGGGCTCTCCCTCGCCCAGGTCGCGGCGAGCTCGGCGGCCGCCGCCACCTCGATGCTGCTCGCGTCGAGGATCGGCATCGCGGGCTCGGTGATAGGCGCGGCGGTGAGCTCCGTGGTGACGCTCGTCGCCACGCAACTCTATCGGCGCATGCTGACGGAGGGCGCTCGGAAACTGCAGGAGGCCAAGGAGACCGTCCACAGGCCCCGAGCCAGCGCCTATACGGGGAGCGACCCTGCGGAAGGCTGGTCCACGCACCCAGGCGACCCCGCGCGCGGCGCGCGGATCGCCCCGACGAAGATCAGAGCGCGCGCGGCCGCTCAACGAGCCCGGATGCAGCGGAAGATCGCCCTCGTGTCGATAGCGCTCTCCTTCCTGACGCTCGCCCTGGTCTGTGGCGCGATACTCTTAGGGACCGCCGGGGAGGGCCTTGGGACCCGCCCCGACCCGATCTTCTCGCACATGTCACAGCCCGAAGAGGACGTCGAAGCGCCAGCCGAACCCCTCGGGGACGCGAACGCGAACACACCCACGAAGCCGGCGGATGGCGCCGGTTCGCCCCAGGAAGAGGCGGGGCAGGATCCGGCTGGCCCCTCCCAAAAACCCGAGGAGGGCCCGATGGGCAGCGAGGGCAGCGACGGGCAAACCGATCAGGGGCCCGGAACCGGAACGGGCGAGAGCGGGAACACGGGAGACGGCTCCTCGACCGGATCCGCGGGCTCGGGTGACACGACAGAGGGCACCGGCACCAAACCCGCCCCCTAGCAAGGTCAGGGGTTGCGGGAAGGCCTCCCGCATGATGCCGCCGACCCACCGATGGTAAGATTTCCCCATTGGACAGAAGGAGAGGATACCCATGGCACGCAACGAACCCCAAGCGAAACTCACTGCCGCGAACATCGTCTATCTCTATCGCCTTCTCAAAGACCGCATCGGCATCGGCAAGCAAACGTTCTCGACCCATGTGGAGGAGGTGCTCGCGGAGGAGTGCCTGGGAGCCGAGGACCTGGGATTTTCCTCCATCCAAGAGCTCCTTGAGGCGATGGGCGGGTGCGTGAGGCTCACCATCTTCAAGGGGGGCCGCATCTACGCCACCGTCATCGCGCAGCCCGAATGGGACGCCGCCCTCGAGAAGCTCGAGAAGGGCCCCAAAGGGGGTGCCGGGACGCCTCGCAAGGGAAACAAACCCTGGAAGCGCAAGAAGGATGGCAAGGCGATCAAGCCCGTCCGTCCCAAGCGCATCAAGCGCGACGCCGACCCCAGCAGCCCGGAGCCCGAGCCGCCGCAGGCCGGGCACCGTGCCGACGAGCCTCCCAAGACCGAGCCAGGGCCCCAATCACCCGCCGACGCGCCTGAAGACGAGGGAGCGGACACCATAACCTTGCGCAATCCCCTGTTCTCGCTCGAGGATCCCGAGACGGAGTCCATTGTCGCCAAGACCGTCGAGGAGACTTTCAACATGAATGAGGGGGACTCCGAAGATACAGGGAAGCCCGACGATGCGGCGGAGGGGAGCCTGGCCATCGCACTCACCGTGACCTATGACCCCTATACAGGGGATGAGCGCGAGACGATCCTCACCGCCTCGAGCGCCGTCGATGACTCGGATGCGACGGCCAAAGCGGACGCGGACCACCCCTCGACGGCGGGATCGGGCCGCCCAAAGGAAGAGGAGGACGCTGGGACCGACGTTTCCGAGGACCGTCCGGAGAAGGCGGAGCGCTCCCCCAAGGAGGAAGCCCCCTCGGACGAGGTTGAGCCCGGGCATGCCAACGAGGCCCCGCAGCCCGCGCCCATCGCGATCGAACCCATCCTGCCCGAGGGACTCCCCCTCGACTTCGTCACCGACGTCTTCTGCCCGGGGGCGCTGCTCCACGAGCTCACGCTCCTCTATCCCTACGGCGCCGATGTGCTCGGGATCGTGACCGAGTACTTCCATATCGCATGCGATCGCGGCGACATCGAGGCGACGAGGAGGCGTGCGAGCTTCCCCATCCGCTTCATGCGTGGGGGGAATCGCGCCACCGCGATCGTCGGCATCCTGCGACGCGAGGGGACGCCCACCGGCCCCGCATGGACCGTCGAGACCGTCGAGGTAACCGGGGACTGATCCGCCGCGTCCGCTGGACGCCCGATTCGATACCGCCCCATATGGAAAAGGGGCGCCGGCCATCTGCGGTCGGCGCCCCTTCGCATTTTGGAAGGCGAGCTCTAGTCGCGCGTGAGCTTACGGCGGATGCGATGCGGGCGCGACGCGTCCTCGCCCAGACGGGCCACGCGGTTCTCCTGGTATGCCTCGAAGTTACCCTCGAACCAATACCAGTTGCCGGGGTTCTCGTCCGTGCCCTCCCACGCGAGGATATGCGTGGCGACGCGGTCGAGGAACATGCGGTCGTGGCTGATGACGACCGAGCAGCCGGGGAACTCGAGCAGCGCGGACTCAAGCGACGAGAGGGTCTCGACGTCGAGGTCGTTGGTCGGCTCGTCGAGGAGCAGCAGGTTGCCGCCCTGCTTGAGGGTGAGCGCGAGGTTCAGGCGGTTGCGCTCGCCACCGGAGAGGACCCCGGCGCGCTTCTGCTGATCCTGGCCCTTGAACCCGAAGCTCGCGACATAGGCGCGGCTGGGGACCTCGCTCTCCCCCACCTGCATGATGTCGAGACCGTCGGAGACGACCTCCCAGAGGGTCTTGTCGGGATCGATCCCCCCGCGCATCTGGTCGACGTAGGAGATCTTGACGGTCTCGCCGATCTCGAGCGTGCCCGAGCCGAGCTCCTCGAGGCCGACGATGCATTTGAACAGCGTCGACTTACCCACACCGTTAGGGCCGATCACGCCCACGATGCCGTTGCGCGGAAGGGTGAAGGAGAGGTCGTCGATGAGGACTCGGCCGTCGAACTCCTTGTGGAGATGCTCCGCGACGAGCACCTTGGCGCCCAGGCGCGGACCGACGGGGATGCGGATGTCGGTGTAGTCGAGCTTCTGGCTCGCGCGGGCCTCCGCCTCCATCTCCTCGTAACGGGCGAGGCGAGCCTTGTTCTTGGCCTGGCGTGCCTTCGGGGACGAGCGGACCCACTCGAGCTCGGCGGCCATGCGCTTGGCGAGGCGCTCGTCGCGCTGCCCCTGCGCCGCGATGCGCGCGGCCTTGGTCTCGAGGTAGGTGGAGTAGTTGCCCTTGTAGGGGTAGAGGTGACCTCGGTCGACCTCGCAGATCCACTCGGCGACGTTGTCGAGGAAATAGCGGTCGTGCGTGACGGCGAGCACGGCGCCGGGGTAGTTCTTCAGGAAGTGCTCGAGCCAGAGGACGGACTCGGCGTCCAGATGGTTGGTGGGCTCGTCGAGAAGCAGCAGGTCGGGCGCCTCGAGCAAGAGCTTGCAGAGGGCGACACGGCGGCGCTCGCCACCGGAGAGCACGTTGACGGGCATGTCGGAGTCGGGGAGCTGCAGCGCGTCCATGGCGACGCCGAGCTTGGAGTCGACATCCCAGCCGTCCGCCGCGTCGATCTCGTCCTGGAGACGCCCCATCTCGGCCATGAGGGCATCCATGTCCGCGTCCGGATCGCACATCTCCTCGCCGATCTTGTTGAATCGATCGACCTTGGCCAAGATGTCGCCAAAGGCCATGCGGACGTTCTCGATGACGGTCTTATCGTCGTCGAGCGGGGGCTCCTGCTGCAGGATGCCCACGGTGTAGCCCGGCGTGAGGCGGGCGTCACCGTTGGAGACCTCCTCGAGGCCGGCCATGAGCCTGAGGAGGGTGGACTTCCCCATGCCGTTGGGTCCCACGACGCCGATCTTGGCCCCCGGGAAGAAGGAGAGGGAGACGTCGTCGAGGATGACCTTGTCGCCATGCGCCTTGCGCGCCTTGTACATTTGGTAGATGAACTCCGCCATCGTGCTCCTTGGGTGCTGGGTGTACATACCAGCTCATTGTCTCATGCCTGCGCGCCGCAGGTCATGGAGCGCACGCTAAATCCACGGGCATCCCCATGGCACGAGGGCGGGCTTGCCCCATAATGGATGCATCACGGATCTTGGAAAGGCGAACATGATCGAGGACATCCACGAAGGGGGCACGGCCCCTGAGACCATGACCACGAAGCTCCGCGTCATCTGGGGCGATGAGGGGCTCGAGCGCATACAGGACTCCCGCGTCGCCGTCTTTGGCTGCGGAGGCGTTGGGTCGAACTGCATCGAGGCCCTCGCACGGGGCGGGGTCGGCACCATCGCGATCGTCGACAAGGACGTCGTCGCCGCGAGCAACATCAACCGCCAGGCCATCGCCTTCGAGAGCACGGTCGGGAGACGGAAGGTCGACGTGATGGCCGCCATGATCGCGGACATCAACCCATCCTGCCATGTCGTGGCGCGCCATGAGTTCGTGCTCGCGGAGAACCTGGAGGGCATCCTCGGGGATCTCGAGCGCTCCTGCGGGGGCCCGCTGGACCATATCATCGACGCCATCGACACCGTGTCGACCAAGCTCGCCCTCGCCAAGCTCGCCGAGGAGCGGGGACTGCCGCTCATCAGCAGCATGGGGGCGGCGAACAAGCTGCATCCCGAATGCCTGCGCCTCTCCGACGTCCACAAGACCGTCAACTGCTCGCTCTCGCGCATCATGCGCAAGGAATGCCGCAAGCGGGGCATACGGCACCTGAAGGTCCTCTATTCCTGCGAGGAGCCGATGCGCATCAAGGCGCGGGAGGGGGCAGCGCGCGAGGAGCGCAGCGACCTGGGGACGGCGTCCTTCATGCCGCCCATCATGGGCCAGATGATAGCGGGAGAGGTCATACGGCAGATCTCGGGTGTGGGGGCCCAGGGCGACGTGTCCGCCGCCCTGGCGATGCACGACGTGGCCCAACGCGGCGTCCTCGGCGGTCGCAAGGGCGCGAGAAGATGAGCGCGCACCAGGCGGCGCGCGGTGGGGACAGCGGTGTCTGGAGGATCCTCGATGCCCATTGCCACCTCGACAAGGTGGCCGATCCGCGCATGGTCGCGCGACAAGCGCAGGAGCTGGGGCTCGGATTCCTTTGCACGACCGTCTCCCCTGCCGATGCGATCGGCGCCCAAGCGCTTTTCTCGGGACTCGACAACGTGATGGTGGGCATCGGTCTCCATCCCTGGCGGATCGCCGACGGGTCTTGCGGCGACGAGGGGATCAGACACGCCATCGAGCTCGTCGCCAAAAGCCGCTATATCGGGGAGATCGGGATCGATGCCTCCCGCAGGCACGGGGAGATGATGGAGAAGCAGGTGCAGACCTTCGAGGCCATGGCACGGTCCTGCGCGGAGCATCCCATCGAAGGGCGCGTGCTCTCGATCCATGCCGTGCATACGGGCACGATTGTCCTCGACATCCTCGAGAAGCTCGAACTCACCTCGACGGCAAGGTGCATCTTCCATTGGTTCTCGGGCACCGGCGACGAGCTCTTGAGGGCTCGGCGGGCCGGATGCCTGTTCTCCATCGGCCTGCCCATGCTCGCCACGAGGCGCGGCCGTTCCTATGCGAGCCAGATCCCCCTGGACAGCCTCCTCGTGGAGACGGATGCGCCGAGCCAATGGGGGTCGAGGTTGTCCGCGACGGATATCGCCAGCGAGCTCGAGGAAGCGATCGGGATGATCGCCTCCGCGCGGTCGATGTCGTATGAGGAGGTCGAAGGGGTTGTTCGGGAGAACTGCCAAAGGGTGTTCGCCCATGCGATGAACCCCTCCCCGAAAGCGCGCTAGCAGACGTCGAGGATGTCAGGGATCCGGTCGATGATGGCGTCGGCGTCCTCCTGCGTGAAGCCGAAGCGCTCCTCGCGCTTGGCGAACACCGTGAGGCCGGCGGCCTTGCCGGCGGTGAT